>JAUHWE010000367.1 GCA_030424825.1 Verrucomicrobiia bacterium | reverse complement strand
GTCTTCATTGTCGTAGAAATATCGATACTTGTCGGTCCGTTCCATGCGGACGCGGGCGGTGTATCGAAGTTCTCCGAGACCAGGGGCGTAGGTGACATTTCCGGGCTTGTCTCGGACGACGGATCCTCCATTGAATCCGAGGCGTTTCCAGGTGGAGTCGTAACCGTAATCGACCGTTTCGGAAATAGGATTGGGTTCGGCGGGAATTTGGCGTTCCGATACGATGTTTCCGTTTGGATCGTACTGGTAGTGGTAGGACAAAATAGACTGGTTTGCGGCGTTTATATCCTCCCGCATTATGAGTTGTCCCAGATCGTCGTAGACCATGTTTCGGGTGACTCCGTTTGGCAGGACGATTCGCGTGATGCGGTCGTTATCGTCCCACTCGATGTCAGTGACGCGGCTTGCCCAGTCGGTTACTTTTGTCAATCGGTTGGCGAGATCATATTCGTACTGGACGATTTTGCCTCCTGGGTAGACGTGGGAGGTGAGGTTGCTGCTAAGGTCGTATCCGTAAACTTGGGCTTCGTCATTTTCGTCGATGTAGGTACTGAGCCGTCCTAGGCTATCGTAGGTGCGGCGGGTGGCGGCGTTGTAGATCCCGTTGGTGGGGATGCGCACTTCTTCGAGATTCCCGGCGGGGTCGTAGGTGTAGCGCCGGAAGCGCCCTTCGTCCACATAGGCGGGATTTTTGTTCTGCCCGATGGTTTCGCTTACGCGTCCAACACTGTCGTACTTGAAATCGATGCCGAGATCTTCGCCAACGTGTATGGCGAGCAGCTGGTTGTTGCGGTCAAATTCGTATTGAATTTGAATACCGTCCAGCTTGGTCAAGTTGTTCGCATAGTCGTATCCGTAGTCCAATACGAGACCTTCTTCCCCATCGACCTCTTGGGGTGGTGGCTGGGTATAGTCATAGGGAAGAATTTCGACGGATTCAGGAACGCCGCCTTGAGCATTGTCATAGGTCGCTACTCCGCGGCGGTTGAGCGAGTCGGAATGGGTGGCGAGACGATCCATGTCGTCGTACCCGAATTCCCGTACGAATCCACGCGGATCGATGGTGCGAACGGGGCGCTCAAGGGCGTCGTACTCGACGGTAGAACGATTGCCAAAGCCATCTTCGACGGCAATGATTTGTCCGCGCTTGTCGTAGGTAGCCGACCGTCGGGACCAAATCGGCGAATGATGTTTCCGTTGGCATCGTACTCGAATCGGCTAGTGCGCCCGATAGCATCGGTGGTTTCGATAAGCTGGCCAATGGCGTCGTAAGTAAGGGTTGTCTGTCCACCTCGCGGGTCGATAATCCTGCGTATGCGGTCTTCGAAGTCGTATTCGTAGGTAGTGGTGGCACCGATGTCGTCAGTCGACGTGAGCATGTTGCCATTGCCATCGTAGGTGTATTGGGTGACGTTGCCCAGCTTGCCCACAGTGCGAATGAGTCGGCCGCGATAGTCGTGGTCGTAGATCGCTTCAAAGCCGTCCGGGTCGGTGGTACGCGTCGATTCGCCGGAGCCCGAGTATTCGTAAGTGGTTTCGCGGTCTTCGTAATCGCGGGTGATGATGATGCGTCCGGCGAGGTCGTATTCTTTGTCGGCTCCGTCTCCGTTGGCGCTGGATCCAGTGGATCCGGGCGAGCCGACGGTGCCGATACGGCCTCTGGGGTCGAGGTAGTAGTCGACTTTGGAATGCTCGT
Organism: Verrucomicrobiia bacterium; assembly: GCA_030424825.1. Lineage (GTDB taxonomy): Bacteria > Verrucomicrobiota > Verrucomicrobiia > Opitutales > Opitutaceae > Pelagisphaera. Next base: position 3,686 of record JAUHWE010000367.1, on the reverse strand, counting down.
TGCGGATGATTTTCTTGATCTGCTTATCGGTGTGATATTCGACGCTGAGAACTCGGTTTTCGGAGTGTTCAGCGGAAAAGAGGGAACCGCTTGATATCGCAAAATCGGATACATTGCCAAGCGCGTCGGTGATGGTAGAGACCGATCGGTCGATGCCATTGTAGGTGAATGTTGTGGTGTAGCCTTCCTCGTCAGTGTAATTAATGAGCTGTCCGAAGTTGTCGTATTCAAACGTGATTTCGTTTCCGCGCGGGTCGACGCGACGGATCAAATTGAAGTCTTCGTCGTAAAAGAGCGAAAGCGTATGCCCAAGGGCGTTACGGACTTCCTTTATGCGGAAGCCCTCGTCGTGCGTGAACACGGTTTGATGGCCTGACCGGTTGGTATAGGTGGTGACCACACAGCCGTCTTCGTCGGGTTCAGAGTAACTTAGGGCGGAAGCGGGCGTATCGTTGCGCCCGTCGTCTTGGAGAACGACGCGGCCGATGGCGTCGTACTCGTTTCTCAATATTTGCTCCTCTCGCAGGTCCTGGACTCGAGTGAGTCTACCGGCTGCGGGGTAGTCCCCGTCTTGGTACTCGAGAAATGTTCGCCGATTGGATTCAGAAAGGGCGAGATCGAGAGTGTCGAAGGTTCCGCTGGGACTTCCCGCTTTCGAGGCGACCGAAAAGGTCCATGTGCCGCGGCGCAGGTCGTTCGAGAATGAGTTGCCCAAAGAGACTCCGGGAGTGATGTTGAGTTGGTCACCGTTGATTTTGGCGATGCTGGTGACGTCGACTTCGGTACCGCTGGGAGAGGTTAGTGTGAGGGTCAGGTCTTCAGGCGAGTCGTGGGTGATTTCAAGAAAATTGAATATGACGCTTCCGGTAACGCCTTCGGACTGACCGAAAAACAGTTCGACATTCAGCGGGTCGCCGTTTGCGGGGATTGCTTTGGGGAGCGAGGCGGCGACGGAATCGGCATCGCTGTGAGTTGGGGCGGTAAATAGATTAAGCCGGTCTTTTTCATCGTAGAAGAAACTGGCGCTCCGGTTCAGGTCATCGTAGACTGAAGAGATGAGTCCTTTGCTGTTGTAGACGAGGTGTAGGTTTATGTTTGTAATGGGTTCGTTTATACGAATTACTTTGCCGGAAACGTCGCGGTGAATGACGAGTCGTTGATCAGCTCCATTTCGAATTTCGTAGAGCTGTTTGTCGTCATTGAATAAATACTGAGTCTGGTCGTCTAGAATAGCAAGGTATCCGTCGTGTATCTCTTGGACCACGGCATGCTTAACATCATCGTCGATCCCTTCCCAATAGGGATCGCTTTGCTGGAAGAAAATATCCTCGAATCGCGAGACGCGATTTTGGTCCCAGTGCACTTCGAGTATACCCGTGTCAGGAAAAATCTCGAGCCAGGCGTCGTAGTGGTGCGTCCAGCCGTAGCCCATCGGCCCGATAGCGTGGGTCAATTGCGAGTCGTAGCGCCCGGTAAAACTGAATTCGAATATACCGATGAGGGAAAGGAAATCGAGCGACTGGGTGAAGGATCCGGTGGCGGTATCGATTCCGTTTCCGACGATGCTGTTCTCGTTAGAGTAGAATTCGGTTGAGAGGGCCTCCACGTTGGGAGGAACATCTACGGGCGCGTTGCTTGTAAGTGAGACGCGTTTCCAGTCAATAACTTCAGAGAGAGTGCCGGAGACGCCGGAACCAAAGGTTACCTGGTTGGCAGTGAGCCCTCCGACAGTCCAGTCGGAATAGTCGAACGAGCCTTTGCTTTCGCCATTTATGAATACTTCGTAGCTGGTAGAGCGGGGCCTTCCCACGACGGTCACGGTATGGAAGGTGCCAGCGGGCCCAGCGGGGAGCGGCGTGCTGACCGTGTCGACGGTTATAGTTTGGGATTCGGAGGACTGGCCAGGGTTTTCGACGGTGAGCCAAAAGCCGACGCGTGATGCACCGCCGGTGATGGGCCAGACGCCTTGAACATTGACGAATCCCCATCCGATGAATCCGGAGGCGAGGTTCGAGGTGGCTGGATTGGCACTGAACTCGAAGGTGAAGGTCCAACCGTTTTCGTACAGCTCACGCAGTTCGTCGTCGGTTATGGTGTGGTAGAAGCGAGGGCGGTTGAGGGTGCCATCGTCTAGCTGGTCGCTGACCTGCCAGGCCGCGTTTGCTTGACCAATCTTTAGCGGGCCATGATTGGCTGGCGGGTCGATGAAGCCGTCATTGTCGCCGTCTGTTCCAGCGCTAGTGGTTTCGTCTCCGATCCAGCCTTGGCTGGCGGGGTCGGGGTCAGTCGCGTCTACGGAGTACTCGATGGTTACGCCGATTGAAAGCGGGGCAACTGTTCCCCAAAAGAGAGCCAACGCCCAAATCGAAGCATAGCGAGTGGGGCGACCTGTCAGAGGAGGATTCAACATAATGCAAAGCGGATCGTTGCAAGTGTCGCAAACGGGATTTGAGGCGTCTGATGCACGAGTTGGTCCGCTCGTAACAAGGTGGGGAGATTCCGTTACCGGGTCGAGAAAATTGTATCGGAGAAGGCGGCTCGTAGTGCGAAACATACCGAATGTTAATGAGATCTTTTGTTGATCCTCAGCTAAGGGCTGGCGCATTATTTGGCCCTCAAAGTATCCAGAAAAGGCTGAACTAGGACTTGGAAAGAAGATCAAAGGGCGATTTAGGACCAAGCCAGATAGAGAAATAGATGCGATGAAAGTCATCGCCGGGTGTCTCATGGAGAACCGTTCCGTTGAGTAGAAGAGAGGTACCCTTGCCGGGCTCATAGCGAAGCGTGTAGCGGTCGCCTCGCCCCACGTCTTGGTAGGCAGCATTAAGAGCTTTGATCCGGAACTCGATTTCCGCTAGTTTGGCAGACGGGACGCTTTTCTTGAGGATTTTTTCGGCGACTCCAATCAATTGTTCGCTACCGATATTCCGCGCATATTCGAATTCAAGTTCTTTCGGAAATTCATCCAACGGGTCTAAATGGGCCGTATCTAAGGGTGCTCTATATGTGGCGTCGAATACGTGAATGAGTCCGCCAAATTTGTAGCGCGTAGTAGCAAGCTCTTTGAGCTCAGAGGCATTGCCCATAACCCAACTTGAAGCGAGGGAGAGAATTTCGATTCCTATGATGAAGCGAATCATTATTTTTAGCGGGGAACTACAATTCCTAGTTTGCTGAGAACCCAGATGACGGGATAACCCAGATCGAGCTCGTACCAGTGTGTAGCGAAATTGAGGCGATTGGGATATTTGTGATGATTGTTTTGGAAGGTCTCGCCCACGAAAAGCACATCCCATGGAAATGTGTTTCTAGATTGGTCTCCCGTTTCGTAGTTCCGATATCCATACTTGTGTCCACACCAGTTCACAAAGGCTCCGTGGATGGGGCCCATGAGAAAATGAATCGGTAGGAGGGCGTGCATCCACAGGGGCGGACCAACCCCAAAGTAAATGGCTACATAGGTACCGCAGAAAGCTAGTCTGGTCAGATGACTATTGCCGATCCGGTCTAGTCGGTCCCAAGTAGGCAATCCTTGAATGTAGGGTGAGCTGGACACGCGCTTACCGTTCTTGAATTCGAGATAGATACGACCGGTATTTATCATCATCGATATCACATCCTTCAGAAAATGGGGCGAGTGTGGGTCGTGCTCAGTATCGCTGTGTTTGTGATGCTCCAGATGGAGC
>JAUHWE010000366.1 GCA_030424825.1 Verrucomicrobiia bacterium | reverse complement strand
CGCCCGAACGGTCCAACTCCCTAAACAGTTGATCTCTTAACTCCTCGATCTGCTTTTGATAGGCTGGAACCTGAATCAAGTTATGTCGTTCGATCGGGTCGCTCTCCAGGTCATAGAAGGCGTCAATGTCCCAAACTCCGTGATGATAAACATATTTGTACCGATCGGTCCGAATCGCGAATAGGGTCGGAGTCGCCGGAAAATTCCACTCCCAATGATACTCGTAAAGAATGTGCTCCCGCCAGGGAACGTTCTCTCCTTTGAGCAGGCGTAGGAAGCTCTTTCCGTCCATCGCTCGCGCGGGATCTGCGCTGTTTGGCAAAGATACCCCCATCGCCTCGAGAATCGTCGATGCGATGTCTATATTCTGGACCATTGGACTAACGACACTACCCGCCTCTATCAAACCCGGCGCTCGCGCCAGCATAGGAACGCGAATGGAGGGCTCGTATGCGTCACGTTTATCGTAGAAACCATGCTCCCCTAGGTGAAACCCATTGTCTCCCATGTAAAGGACTAGGGTGCTTTCAGCGAGTCCGGATTCATCCAGTTGATCCAAGACCTTTCCTACATTCTCATCTAGACTATGCACGGCTTCGCAGAAGTCCCAATACAAATCGTCGAAATCAGGAACGGGATCATTGTCAAACGCGCCCGTCTCCATGTGGTCAATACCATGTATTGAAAAGCGGCGGTCACGTACCCAACGGGGAGCCGTTCGGTAGTTGCGTTCCGTGTTTGCCATGGTTTCTGGATACGGAATTGGTTTTCCGTGATACCGCCCGGCATGTCGAGGAGCGGGTTGAAACGGATAATGAACCGCCTTGTAGGAAAGGTATAGAAAGAACGGCGTATCATCGTCTTTTTCTTTCTCTAGCCATTCAAGCGCCTGACTGGTGAGTATATCCGCATTGTACCCTTTGAACGCCTTGCGCTCCCCATTGATGTTTAGAGTCGGATCAAAATACGTTCCTTGCCCCGGAAAGCTCACCCAGTGATCAAACCCAGGACGAGGGGAATCGTCATCGTGGCCCATATGCCATTTCCCCACAAAGGCCGTTTGGATTCCCGCCTTCTGCAAGTAGCTGGGAAAGAAAACGGTCCCATCGGGTACTGCCCGCTGATTGTCTACGACACGGTGCCGATGCATGTATTGACCGGTCAAAATTGAAGCCCGACTCGGGGAGCACAGTGATGTAGTGACAAACGCATTTTCGAGATGCGCTCCTTCACGAGCGAGCCGATCTAGGTTCGGGGTTTCGAGCCAACCCGGCGCCTCATCCATGAATCCCATCAGATCAAAGCGATGATCGTCACTCAGGATAAACACCACATTCTCGACCGGAGCCGCCGCCTTTGAGACATTAAAAAACAGCAACCACGAGAAACTCGATACACACAGCCACTTTGCGCCTTGGTAGAAAATCGCCATCATTAAGCCCATTCTGCAATCCAGATTGCTAATTGCAAGGCACATAGATACATGCCCTGTTCACAATCCCCTATCCTTCAAAGATTTCTACGGTCGCACGGGAGTTCCATCAATCCCTCGCAGCTGGGTCCAATTATAATTGTAAACGACGGGTGGATACTTGGCTGCCAATTCTTCATCGATATCTATGCCAAGCCCTGGGGCCTCGTTCACATGGATAAAGCCATCCTTTATAGTTGGCATTCCTGGGAAAACCTCAAAGGCGGCCTCCTTGAACCGTCCCATCTCCTGCACTCCAAAATTCCAAACGGCCAAGTCGATGTGGCAATTAGCGGCGTGACCTACCGGAGACGTATCTCCGGGCCCATGCCAAGCCGTGCGAACATTGAACCATTCACCCAACCGCGCTACTTTCATCGCTGGGGTGATTCCCCCAATTTGAGAAATGTGTATCCGAATATAGTCATACAGTCTTTCACTCATGGGTTCCAGCCATTCGTGAGGACTGTTGAACAGTTCTCCCATCGCAATGGGAACGCTGGTTTGCTCACGTAGCTTTTTAAACCAGCCAATGTTTTCGGGTGAAAGGGGATCCTCAATGAAGAACGGGCGGTACTCCTCAACACGCTGGATCATGTCGATCGCATCCATAGGCTGGAGGCGTTCATGCATATCATGAAGCAGCTCAATATCATCCCCAAAGCGCTCTCGTGCTTGTTTGAAAATCTCGACGGTTCCTCGTTTGTAAACTTGCGGTGTGATGGTGGTGTCGCCGGGACTGCCGAATCCGGCGATTTTGTAGGGCGGATTCTCGGACAAATGGGTAGAACCATAGCCTCCCAATTGGATACGTACGTTTCGATAACCCTTCTCTTTGAATGACTGGACACTGTCCACGACTTCTTCGGGCGTTCTTCCTGATGCGTGACCGTAGGCGTCTACTGCGAAACGCGTTTTACCGCCCAGCAGTTCGTAGACCGGCATGCCGGCCATCTTGCCCTTGATATCCCACAACGCTTGGTCCACTCCACTAAGAGCGTTGTTCAGCACAGGCCCATTTCTCCAATAGGAACTTTGGTAGGCCATCTGCCAATTGTCCTCGATCGTGTTGGCCGGTTTGCCTCGGAAAAAAGGATCTAGGTATTCCTTTACTGCAGCCACAACGGTGTGAGCCCGCTGCGTAAAAGTCGCACAACCCAAACCATAAAGCCCTGGCTGATCCGTTTCCACTTTCACAATGACCAGATTGATTCCGTAAGGGGCGGTTAAGATGGGCCGGACCTTTGTGATTTTAACGGGGTCCATTCCATTGAAAGTGGCTGCTTGATCCGAGCGGCTGCTCTGAGCCATTGCCGATCCCGCAAGTCCCATTGCTCCGGCTGCGGATCCCAAACCAAGCGCTTTCAATGCGGTGCGACGATCAAAATGATTCTGTATTTTCTTCATAAATGGGGAGGGGTTGATAATCCAAAAAAGAATACGACTTATCATCGCAGAATCAAACTTGTTCACCGTCCCCCCAACAAGGGACTGCAAAACGGCCGCCAATAACAGGTAAGCAGTCCTAGCAGGACCTATTTCGACAGAAAAACGTCGCTCTGCGTCACTGCGTGGATCAGAGAACGGAATCCGTAGTTCTCTTTTTCTAATTCTTCCACAATCTGTTCCACTTCTCTACGATCCGCGAACTGGATCTCGGCTCCCGTGGCGTAGGTCATCACTTGATTCACAAGATTGCGAGCAATCTGCTCCACATCGGAAAGCGCCAGTTCCTTGAAGCCCTCTATATCCTTAAAGGTTCGGCCATCCGGCATGGCATAACTAGCGTCAACTACCGGTCCGTGAGTCCAACCCTTGTCATCCGAGTCAATCGCTCGGTAATGGTCTCTCCAACCTCCAATGACATCGTAGTTCTCAAGCGCAAATCCAGGCGGGTCGATCATTCTGTGGCAGGCCATGCAGGATTCAGTCGAACGGTGCTTATCAAGTTGATCTCGAATTGAAACCGCACCGCGAATGTCCGGCTCAACAGCCGGCACTTGATCCGGCGGCGGCGGGATATGCTTCCCTAGTATACGCTCCAGCAGCCAAACTCCTCTAACGATGGGTGAGGTAGTCGTTCCATTGGCTGTCACCTTCAGTACGCTGGCTTGCGTAATAAGGCCCCCTCGTCTTGAGCGATCATCGAGTTTCACCTCACGCAGACCAGGTTCAAGACCGAACTCGATTCCATAGTGCTTGGCGATACGCTCATTGAGTACCGTAAAATCCGAATCGATCACGTTGGTCACGCTCAGATTCCGATCAATCATTTGCTCAAGGAACGCGTAGGTCTCATCCAGCATAGAATGAAGGAGGATGTTGTCATATTCTGGATACAGTTTAGCGTCAGGCGTTGTGAAAGTAATATCGCGAAGTTCCAGCCAGCTATCGGCAAAGTTCTTCACAAACGACTTCGCTTTCGGGTCATTTAGCATTCGCTCTACTTGCGTTCTCAGAACCTCTGGACGCGACAGCAACCCCTTACTTGCCTGTAGGAACAAGGCTTCATCGGGAGGAGCGCTCCAAAGGAAATAGCTCAATCGCGTCGCAATGCTGTAATCGTCCAACCGACGAGGATCTTCTTGGAAGTAGAGGAACCGATGAGAAGAGAGAATGGCCCGATAACCCGCCTTGACCGCTTTCAGAAGAGAACCCGTAGAATCAAGTTCTGCTTTGGCGAAATCGAAATAGGGATTGATGTCGTATTCAGTTGCCGGGCGACGGAAGGCTCGATCCGCAAAATCTCCTAAGAGACGCTTCAGATCTGATTCCGGCACTCGACTCACAAGCTCGCCATCCTTAAGCTCCAGTTCCCCAAACAGCCGCTTCCTCAGTTCCGGTGTTTCAAGTCCTGGATAGATGCGCTCTACCTCCAAACTTTGAACGGCGATTCCTGTAGCGGTCTCGATCGCAGAGAGGTCGGTGATCGCCTTTGAAGGAATCCATTCAAGCGTTTTATCAATTGGCTGGATCCCGATGATATGAGTTTTACGAATCCATGCATCGTAGGTGAACTCCTGAACCTCTTGAGTCGCCTCGAACTTGCCTACCCAATATACGGCGGGCGCCTTGGCTCTCAGTATCCCGGTATAGATACGCCCCCATACATTTCGTCCTTCGGGAGGATTGTGCGCTTTGGCTTTGACTTTAATACGGTACCACCCCGTTTCGGGAACCTCTGTTCCTGCCATTCTTCCATGGAAGCCGTGCGTAGTGGGAAAACTATACACATACCCATCATGGTACACCCCTTGGCGCTCATTCGTTATTCTCTCAGCACCCACGCCTAGTTCATTGGGATCATACACTCGTTTGTACGGCCCTTTCGCAAGCATCTCAGAGACTTCCGCATTTCTTGCAATGGTTCCTTGAAGATCGAGCGGCGATTTCGCATCCACAAACTTTCCGCCTTCGTATCGATAGGTCTTATTTTCGCCCGTGAGAAATGCCTGGTAACCTTCGTAAAAGAAGATCGTCGGCAGCCTGGACGAAGCAAACGGATCGATCTCGATCAGCCTCATATCCTTCGGCAAAGGGCTTGTCGCCACAGGGGGTGGGTTGACTGCCCGATCAAAGGACTCGTCCAACATAAGATCCACCACTCCCAGATACTTCTGGAGCAAATGATAGGAAACCTGCTGACTCTCGGCAATATTGCTGAATCCATCCGTAGTCACATCCTCAGGCAAATGCTCGGTTATCGGAATATCAATCCCCAGCAAATCATGAATCGTATTTTCATATTCGATACGGTTCAGTCGCCTAGACTTTACGCGACCTTCTGCCAAAATCCGCTTTTGGGATATATCGTGGAGGATTCGCTCAAAATTTTCCAGAAATTCGGCCCGTTCCTCCGGTTCTATTAAAGAGTCCTCCGGCGGTGGCATCTCCTTTTCTTTAATACGGTCAT
>JAUHWE010000365.1 GCA_030424825.1 Verrucomicrobiia bacterium | reverse complement strand
TCGCATCCTAGACTATCTCGAACAGTCTGGCCTCGCGAATGACACGCTAATCGTCTACACGGGAGACCAAGGCATGATGCTCGGCGAGCACGATCGGGTCGACAAGCGCTGGGCCTTCGAAGAATCCATGCGCATGCCTTTCATCGTCAGATACCCCAAGGAAATTGAAGCCAATAGTATCAATAAAGATATCATCAACAACGTGGATTTCGCTCCCACTCTACTTGATTTCGCAGGCACTAAACCGCCCGCAGAAATGCAAGGACGCTCTTTCCGAAAGAATCTCGGCGGCCAGACACCTAGAAACTGGAAGCAAGAAACCTACTATCGATACTGGATGCATCGTGCCCACCTAGACATCCCTTCCCACTACGCGATTCGAACCGATCGCTATAAGCTGATATTCTACTATGGAATCGCGGTTCACCCTGCCCTCAATGCCATCGCGGCGGGGCAGACTGAAGTCGTGACCGAAGCCAATAGGCACATGATCTCTTCGTGGAATATTTCCAAAGTCATTCCAACCCCCACTGGGCTCGAGCTCTACGATTTAGAAAAAGACCCTTACGAGCAGCAAAATGTCTACAGGGACCCCGTCTACGCCAAAGTTGCCGAGAAGCTGAAGGAAAGACTTCTCGTACTAAAGAAGGAGATTGGCGATTTCGACGAGCCTTATCCCGAACTCATGGAACGGCGCAAGCAGGCGTGGAGGAACTAGCCTCATTCGAAACGGTCCCACAACCCTATCCCCGACTTCAGTTCGACAATCACGCATCATCCAAGCAACAATTATGAAATTCCGCCTCCGCAATCTCTTCCTCTCTCTCCTTCTTGCTCCTTTCCTATCTGTAAGCTACCTGCAGGCTCAAGATGAAGTTCAGCTTACTCAAAGCGATATTCTGGCGATGGTTGAAGAGCTATCTAACTGGGGTCGCTGGGGAGCAGATGACCAACTCGGAGCAATCAACCTCATCACACCTCAGAAGCGCCAGGAAGCCGCCCAACTCGTCCGCCTTGGAGTATCGGTATCGCTTTCCCGAGACGTCGAAACCGAGCTAGCCGCCGACAATCCGAAACCGTTCGAGCACAAGATGCTCTCCGATGGCCAGAGCCTGCATGCCCAATGGTGCTCGGACAATTATTCCGTTTCCTACCACGGATTCGCCCATTCCCACATGGATTCCCTTTGCCATTACGTCCACGAGCAAACGCTATACAACGGGATCTCCGCAAAAGTCGTAACTCCAGAGGGAGCCAAGAAGCTCGATGTGCACAATTTGAAGAACGGCGTATTTACTCGAGGAATACTCATTGACGGCCCCGCTTTAAAAGGAGTCGATTACCTGGAGCCAGGGACGGCGATTTACCCCAGTGATCTCGATGCCTGGGAAAAGAAAGCGGGTGTCAAGATCGCTAGCGGAGACGTCGTCCTTATCTACACCGGACGCTGGGCGAGACGCGAAGCCGTCGGTCCTTGGAACGGCAGCCAAGCCGGATTGCACGCCACATCCGCCCGCTGGCTCAGGGAGCGCGACATCGCCGTGCTCGGTAGCGACGGCGGCAGCGAAGTATCCCCTTCAGGAATACCCGGTGTCAACAGTCCGATCCATCTTTTGATGCTCCATTCCATGGGAGTCCACATGCTCGACAATCTAGACTTAGAAGCTTTGAACCAGAAAGCGAAAGAACTGAATCGGTGGGATTTCCTTATTACATTTGCTCCCTTGGCAGTCGAAGGGGGAACGGGTTCTCCGCTCAACCCGATAGCCACTTTTTAAGGCACCTCATTGATGAAGCAACGGTTCGTACTACTGGTTATCATTATGGCCCTTGCCTACTTCGGAGGCCGGTACGCATACGAGAATGTTTCGCATCCCTACGATATTGCCAATAGTCCCGAACCCGTTGAAAAGGCAAAGTCCCCTTCTCCTTCGGCATCCTTACCTTCCACGGAGCCGCAATTGCCTGAAGACGCAGTAACCCCACCGGACTCTGAATTCTCACCCCCAGATGGATTGGCGAAACAAGGCGAACTGCTCCTGTCCTTCGGTGATGCCAACTCCTACCGGAATTTTCTGAATTCCGCCGAACGCAATGGCTTCCGTATAATCGGTAAAAACGATGTTCTCAACTCGCTTCGCCTGAGCGTCGAAAACCAGGACATGGCTAATCGAATCCGCAGTCTTGCTGGTAGCGATGCGTCCTTTGACTACAATTACATCGTTGCGGCACCCACAACCCCCTCACCGTCCCTTTCCGGCAGATCCGGGACCCCTTTCGAGAACCAGGCTCTCGACTGGCTAGGTGTCCCGAAAGATCACGATGATTGGGGTAAAGGCATTACTATTGCCGTGCTGGACACAGGAGTTTCTGAACATTTCATACTAGGAGATAAAACCATCGAGCGGAAATCGCTCATCGAATCAACCGAAAATCCCGATTCCGAATACAACGGACATGGCACGGCGATCGCTTCCCTTCTGATCGGAGAAGACGGGATAGGCATCGCGCCTGCTTCCGACTTAATAAGTATCCAGGTCATGGATTCAGATGGCCTGGGGGATAGCTTCACTCTAGCCGAAGGCATTATCGAGGCAGTGGACTCCGGGGCTACAATTCTTAGCATGAGCCTCGGGAGCTACGGATACACTCGCGTCCTTGAAAACGCGGTCTCCTACGCACTTTCCAATAATGTGGTCCTAGTAGCATCAGCGGGAAATGACGGTACCAACGCCGTTCCGTATCCCGCCCAGTTCGAGGGCGTGATTGGAGTAGGCGCCATCGACGCGGATAGTCAGCGGGCCGAATTTTCGAATTTCAGTCCTGCAGTCGATATCGCCGCCCCGGGTGTGGGCGTCTTTGCGGCTTGGGGCGAAGCGCAATGGATCAGTTTTTCGGGCACTTCTGCCGCGGCTCCTTACGTTTCTGGCAGCATTGCGGCCACTCTTTCTCTCAACCCCAATCTTACCCCCCAAGAGGCTGCAGATCTCCTCTATCAATACGCGGACGATGGGGGTGCGCCCGGTGTCGATGTGGAAACCGGAAGCGGTGTGCTCAATCTGAATCGTGTCCTAGACCGGGACCAATCGGGAATTTATGATGCCGCTCTTGGGGATTTTTATTTGGACTACTCGCAAGCGACTGAGTCGGCCATTCCCCTACTTGTAACGGTGCAAAATCGTGGGACCGAGCGCCTCAACAGCGTCTCGATTGAAATCACTGAAAACAGTGGATTCCCGCAAAAGGTCTACCTGGGTAGCATCGTCGAAAACGAAACGACAAGCCACACCATCTACCTCGACAAAGCCCAGCTGACCCCGGAATCCGGCTACACGATTCAAGCAGAGACCTCGATCGCAGGGAGAGAGGATTCGAGAACGGCAAACGACGCGAAATCCGGAACGCTACAGATCCCCAATCCGAACCCCTAGGCTGAAGTGCCCGAAAAGTCTGACGAAGCCAGCACCCTGTCGTCGGACCCCTTTCCTGTTCCTATCTACGGTCAACTTTCTGATTTCGAACGAAAAGAATTTCAGGCATCGGACTGATTTTGTCCTACCCTCTCAGATATATTGCCTATCTATGAAAGTTACTGACATCGCCTTCACAGGTTACCCTGTTTCCAATATGTCCCGTGCCCGTGTTTTTTACGAGAAGACGCTCGGCCTTAGCCCCACTGTCTATGAACTCGAAAAGGGGGCCTCCTGGGTAGAATACGAACTTCCTTCTGGCACGCTGGCGATCACTGACATCGACCCCAATTGGCAGCCCCGAGACAACGGACCTTCCATTGCATTGGAAGTTGACGATTTCGACGCGATGATGGCCCACCTTAAGGAAAATGGCATCACCATTTGTGTCGAAAAAATCGATACTCCTGACTGTCAGATTGGAACCATTCAAGACAGTGAAGGGAACGCGATCACGATTCATTCCAAAAAGGCGGTTCATCCGGAATTTTCAAACGCGGCCGCAAATTCGGCTTAGGGATCGCCAACTTGTAGCGCGCCGGAGGATGGGAGGACCGGCCGCTACAAGATTTGGCCTTGCCAGCCGCCGATTTGCGCGCGACGTTCCGCCCTCCTAGTCGGACTATTATGGGCGAAGGTAAATCGGGCGTCACTCCCACTAAATTTGGCACTTTTGGAGGCGTCTTCACGCCTAGCACCCTCACGATTCTCGGGGTCATCATGTTCCTGCGATTCGGCCAGGTGGTCGGACAGTCAGGAATACTCAATGCCCTCATCATCGTTCTCTGTGCCAAATTGATCACGACGCTGACTGCGTTGTCGATTTCCGCCATTGCCACCAACACTCGCGTTCAAGGAGGTGGCGCCTATTTTCTGATTAGCCGCAGTCTTGGCGTTGAATTTGGCGGAGCCATCGGAGTCGTCTTCTTTCTGGCCCAGGCAATTTCTGTGGCCATGTACGTCATCGGTTTTACCGAGGCGGTGCTCAATATCTTTCCCGATGCGGGCTCGGCTCGCTTTATCGCCTCGGCGGTCAATATCGTCGTATTTATCTGCGTCTACATCGGCGCCGGCTGGACCATCAAGCTGCAGTACGGAATTCTAGCCGTACTCGCCCTTTCCATCCTCTCCTTTTTCGCAGGAGCGATACCCGCAGCGTCCCTAGAAACTTTGCAAGCGAATATGAAGCCCGACTATTCGCCGGGTTCAAATCTGTTCATCATGTTCGCTCTCTTCTTTCCCGCCGTCACGGGGATCATGGCCGGGGTCAACATGTCGGGAGACCTTGCGAGCCCAAGCAAGTCCATCCCCAAGGGCACGCTTCTGGCGATTGGTTTCACAGGCCTGATCTACTTGTCCATCGCTGTGCTCCTCGCTGCCTCAAGGCCTCAAAGCGAGCTGATTGACAACAGCTTCGTCATGCTGGACATTGCCTGGTCACCCTTGCTCATCAACGCAGGTATTTTCGCCGCAACCTTGTCGTCCGCTCTCGGGAGCATGATGGGAGCTCCGCGCATTCTGCAGGCTCTCGCCCGCGACAATATTTTTCCTAGTCTCAAGCCATTTGCCAAGGGGGCCGGATCGAGCAATGAGCCGCGTAATGCCGTCGTACTTACATTCCTATTAGCGGAAGCCGGCATCCTACTCGGCGACCTCAATGCCATCGCCCCAGTGATCACTATGTTTTTCATGGTGACCTACGGCACCATCAACTTGGCCTGCTTCTACGAGTCGATCACCAACAACCCGAGCTATCGACCTACATTTAAAGCCAGTCACTGGTCAACCGCACTACTGGGAGCGGTGGGCTGTACGGCCGTGATGCTGCTCATGGCCCCTGTTTCAGCGATCGCTTCCATTGCCGCCATGGCATCGCTTCACTGGTATATCAAGCGCAAGGAAATCCATGCTCGCTGGAGCA
>JAUHWE010000364.1 GCA_030424825.1 Verrucomicrobiia bacterium | reverse complement strand
TTTCAGCCGATCTCGCGGAAAGCTGTGGGTAAAAGGCGAATCCTCCGGCCAAGTACAGCGTTTGAAAGAGCTGCGCACAGACTGCGACCAGGATGTCATCCTTTGCAAGGCGGATATTGGTGAAAATGGCGCGTCCTGTCACAATGGATACAAATCGTGTTTTTATCGAAAACTGGACTCCGCATCAGGAGAACTCGTTTACGATGGAGGAGATCCACTATTCGACCCTGAAAAAGTCTACGGTAAAGGCTGATTTACGAACAAATACTTCGAGTCGATCGACATGCTCGCACCTGCATCCTACCACATCGGTTGCCCCGTTTGGACCTGTCGCGATTGGATCGGAACCGTTTTCGACCGCAACGTCGAATCCAGTGACTCGCTGCGGGAATACGCCGCGATATTCAATACGGTAGAGGCAAACTCTATTTTTTACGCTATTCCGCCTTTGGCTAATATTGAACGGTGGATGGCAGAAACGGGACCGGGGTTTAAATTCTGCCCTAAATTCCCCAAAACCATCTCCCACGAACGCCGCCTTGCGGATGCCACAGATGAGACGGCATCCTTCCTCAAGGTACTCGAGATTCTTGATCATGGCGAGCGACTTGGCCCCAGCTTTCTCCAACTCCCTCCGTCATTTAACAGCAACAATTTCGATGTCTTGGAAAAATACCTAGAGACATTGCCATCAGATTTCAATTACGCCGTCGAACCCCGACACATCACCTGGTACGACAAGAATGACAACGAACAACGGCTCGATGACTTACTCCAACGATTGGATATGGATAAGGTCATTTTCGATAGTCGGCCCCTATTTGCGAGCGAACCTGCCGACGAGGACGAAGCCTCGGCCCAATCCAGAAAGCCGCAAACCCCGGTTAGGAAGTTAGCCCTAAGCCAACATCCATTTCTTCGTTTCGTCGGCAAGAACGAATTGTCCGCCAATTTAAAGTGGCTCAAAGAATGGGCACCGATCATCAATAAATGGATACTTGAAGGCAAAAGGCCTTTCATATTCACGCATTGTCCCAACGAAGCCTATGCCCCCTACTTTGCTCGGGCGCTTCACGAGCAAATCAAAAAGCTAAACCCGCTTATGCAGCCCTTTCCCGCCTTCGCCAGCGACACGAAGACGGTAGAAGCAAACCAAGAGCAGCTCGACTTGTTCTAATTGCAGTCTGAATCGACAAGGATTTCTACTAGCGGATTTCGAACACCTCAACCAGACCGACTCCGGTCTCGCCCCCAACTCCACTAACGACCACTGAGTATCCTCCAGGATCGAGAGTTACAATTGTTGCCGCATCCTTGCTGCCTTCCTCTGGCACCTCAGCGCCCGCTCCAATCATTTCACGCACCAGTGAATCCTTGAAGGGCGAGTCTCCCCAATCATCAGATGAGGCAACTGTGTTTCCCGCTCCATCAACTACTTTTAATTGTATATCCGAAATCGGATTTTGAACCCCCTCATTTGCCAAGCCAGGGCCAATCGCTCTTACGAGGAGATTCGCCTTTTCTCCTCCGGTCACCCAAAAGCCAGCAATGAGGACGTTTTCTCCCTCACCCACTTCCGCTCGTGTGGCAATATTGAAAAGTCGCACATCACTGTTTAAACGGTCATCATCCGCATCAAACGCCTCGGCGAGTACAATTCCATCGGACTCTCCAATGTTCGGCCCTATAAGCGCAGTGTACCCAGAAATTGGGAACGAATCGGCGATTACCGAATCCTTGCTGCCCACCTCTAGTGTCGAAGCGCCCGAACGCGGCATCAACTCCGCCAAATAATCAAGGTCGTTGCCCGTACCCCAATTGTCGTTACTCAAGCTTACGTTTCCTCCTACCGAAAGCAGTCGAATTTGAGGGTCTAGCATGGCCCCTTGGATTTCCCGATTGAGCAAGTCAGGACCAATGGCTCGTACGATCATCTCTTTTTCTCCTGAAGGGCCACTCAGATAATAGCCCACAATCATGGCCGACTCCCCTGAGCGGGCGACTCCACGAGTTGAAATATTGATCAAACGGGCTGACTCCTCAATGGCCGTAAGATTTGCTGCCGCGGAAACACTTGTTCCTTCAGCGTTAGTGACACTGAGCGTGTAATCTCCGGCATTCTCATTCGAAAACGAAGCGACCGTGTAGGTCGATTCCGTCGCTTCGGGAATCGGCGTACCATTCAAGCTCCACTGGTAGGTAGCGGTCAAAACCGTTTCCACCTCAGCTGAAACCGTTACGGGACGACCGATTTCCACTGCCCTGGGCATTGGCTGCGTCACGAAGAAAGGAGCGATCGGTTCCAATTGAACGTCAAACGTCCCTTCGACTTCGTTTCCGTTGGAGTCGGTGGCGGTAACCGTAATCGTCGCGGTTCCCAGACCGGAATCCCCGGGAGTAATCTGCAACACGGATCCATCCAGAGAAACGTCCGCGATATCCGGAGCTGAACTAGAGGCAGTAAACACGACCATTGAAGGGTTTCCGTCTGAATCAGGGAATGCCGTTACCCGTCTGGCCGTTTCCAGCTCAACCATGAATTCAACGGTGACATCATCGTCGGCCTCACCACCCAACGGAAAATTGTCATAAGGAAATCCGCTGTTATCCAAGTAAAGAGAATAGGTGGGCACCGCATGGATCGCGTCTGCCACGTCCATCCCCGAGCCAATCACACGGGCGAAAACCGTAAATCCCTCATTTTGAGTATCCAGCTCTTCGGAATTGTCCGCCATATTAATGAAGTACCCGCTCGTCGCGCTATCCGGAAGATCAGGCAGTTTCGCCATCGAGAGCGTCCCCCTCAAATTCGATAGATTAAATTCGTTCACCACCGGATCCCTCGTGACCACGGATTCAACGGGGAGCGTCGCAGTGAAGCTGCCTCCTTGGATAACGAAATCCGCGATCGACCGATGGATAATCGTGTTGTCGAACGTGCCATCGTCAACGTAGCTCAGAAAGTTCGCCACATTCAGGGGGGCAACTTCAGAAAGCATCTCGATGTTCACGATCCCTTCATCAAATTTCATTTCCACGATTTGACCCGTAACGCCCTCAATTTCAAAATACTCGGAAAGCTGGACCTCAACGGGATCTCCAGCGATCTGGGCCGTCAAATCATCAAGCGACTTTGCCGACTTCAATTGCAGCGTTTGGGCCGACAAATTAGTACAAAACAAGAACGCTGCCAATGCGGCAGCAGAAAAGAAATGCAATTTCATAAAATATTTGGGAATGGTAATTTCGTAGTTTTCTCTCTCAGTACGAAAAGCAGGGATCGATGGATTCACAATACGAGCGCAAAACAAGAGCGATGTTCCCAATAAAAGCGATCAAAGATTTCCGATTGTGAGATATTCCTATCGACCCTTCGGACTAATGGGAGGATCACCCAAGGCTTTCTCAACATCTTCCGCGACACCCTCGCAAAGCGCTAACATTGCAGATCTCGCATCCAACGTCCGGCCTTCGACAACTGCCAAGGCCACTTTTCGATGGTTCGGAAGCGAACGCCTTAACGCCCCCGGAACACCGTCCGTCACAGTGCGACTCAAAGCCAGTGCCGCCCCGATATTGGCCGTTACCGATTGCAAGAAAGGATTGCCCGCCGCAGAGAATATCGATTCGTGAAACGACATATCGACATCAACGCATTTTTCCATCGAGCACTCACCCGCATCCAATTGGTCACACGCGATTTCTAGCGCTTTCATACAGAGCATAATCCCCTCTCGCTCGTCCTTAGTCGCTCGGCTAGCCGCCATTTCAGCGGCCGCCGGCTCAATCACTTTGCGAAATTCCGTCAACCATGAGATCAAGTCACGGTCAACGGCTCCACTCATCGACCAGGAAAGGACATCAGGGTCGGTCAAATGCCAGTTCTCCCGAGGTTGGACACAGGTTCCTGTACGGGTTTTAACCTTCAATAATCCCTTGGCTGACAAAACCTTGACGGCTTCCCGAAGCGCGTTTCGGCTCACCCCAAGCTCCTCACGCAACTCTTCCTCGATCGGCAAAGTCGATCCGGGTGCGTAGACGCCGGAGACGATCTTCTCCCCGAGTTCGTGGACGATCGATCCGTGTAAACTCCGAGACGGATAGGTATGGGCAATCCGATTTCTCATATAGGCTTGATTCATCGAATGATAGTATCAATGTAGCGCTATTTGACCACACACAACAAAATTTGACTTAAAATAGAACCTATCACGATAACCCCCTGTAGTTTCTTCGGCGCTTTTTTCCAGATTCGATCGAATCAAAAAGCAATAGGCGTTCGGATGGACTTCCATTAACATCGTAATCAGAGACATGGCTTTTCAGGAATCGATCAATTTTTCTTTCAGGCTCTAACCATTGTTTCACGCTACATCGAACCGATGGGCTAGACTCTCTCTGGAATAAAAGGGAATCAAGCCTCTCGCAGAAGATAGCTTAGAAAGCTCTCGTCCAAAGATTCTTGCGACTCAATTATTAAGTGACGGCAGCGACCCACTGCTCACTTCGCCACGACTATCCGACAATCATTATGAAAAAATCAATTGATGCTCTCAAACGCCTTGGCTTGCCGGCAAACGACTCGAACATCGCCTCACCCAAAGCGTTCAAAGACGGTGCCCAATATCGTATTGAAATACCCAGTACGGAAACGCCCGAAGCTTTTCAGAATATCTTAAACGAAGCCGACAAAATCGGTTGTCCGGTCCATCGGATCAGTCAAGGGAGCGGTATTCAGATGCTGAGTGATGTCCAGATAAAGTCCTTTGTTCAACTCGGGGCGGAACGCAATATCGAGGTCTGCCTATTCACAACTCCCAGAGCGAATTTCGATGTCGGGGGCCTCTGGAATGCTCCCGTCGGCAAACTCATCCAATGGCAAGTACGCGGGGCAGAGCAGCTACGCTACAGTCTCGACGATGTGTTCCGGGCCTGTGACTTGGGAATTCGGTCCTTTCTCATCGCGGACCTTGGCCTTATCCAAATCATCAAACAGCTTCGCGACCAAGGCGACCTCCCTTCTAATCTCATAATAAAATCCTCGGCCATTCTCGCCCCGGCCAATCCAGCATCCTGCAAACTACTCGAGGAAATTGGATCAGACACGATCAATGTCTCGACCGACCTTTCCACTGCTCAACTGAGCGCGATTCGGCAGACCATCGATGTCCCCCTCGACGTCTACATCGAGGCTCCAGACGGGCTTGGGGGGTTCGTCCGCCATTTTGAGACGCCAGATATGATCGAGTTTGCAGCGCCTATTTACGTAAAGCTCGGCCTTCGGAACTCGCCCGACATCTACCCTTATGGAAAACAGCACGAGACGCTAGCCCTCAACTTAAGCCAGGAACGGGTACGTCGGAGCAAACTGGTCTATGATCTAATCCAACGAGAGATGCCACAAGCTAAGATGTCTGCGGTAGGGGTTCA
>JAUHWE010000363.1 GCA_030424825.1 Verrucomicrobiia bacterium | reverse complement strand
TCCAGCTTACTCGACTTCTAAACCAAGCGGGCGAGCGGCTCACGACTCAAGAGGATTCACGCGGCGACACTCCTTGGGACAACCGGGTCTGGGTTCATTTGAGAAGCGCTCTCGAAGTCGCCTGTCTGGACTATCTGGGCAAGCGATTCGAAGTCCGCATGTGTGACTTGCTTGGGGGAGCCGTACGGGACGAAGTTCCGTTTGGGGCCTACCTCTTCTACAAGGAGCCCGGCGCCGGTGGGGAACTGGAGTTTGGCATGGATGAAAATGCCACAGGCTGGGCAGCCGCGCGACAGCAAGTGGCCAACACTCCGGATACCGTTGTTAAGCAAGCCCAGTCCATGATCGATACTTTCGGTTTCAAATCGATAAAGCTCAAAGGAGGGGTGTTTCCACCGGACGAAGAAGCCGACGCCATGCTGGCTCTTCGGGACACCTTTGGTCCCGACGTCCCTCTCCGCCTCGACCCCAACGCGGTCTGGACCGTGGAAACAGGAATTCGGATTGGCAAAAAACTGGATCCGGTTCTTGAATACCTAGAGGATCCGGTCCGCGGCCAGGAAGCAATGGCAGAAGTGGGCAAAGCAATCGACTCCTTGCTGGCGACGAACATGTGCACCACCTCTTTCGAAGATATTCCGAACGCCATTAAAACGCATTCCGAGGACGTCATACTGACCGACCACCACTACTGGGGAGGTCTCAAGCCCTGTATCGAATTGTGCCGCATATGCCAGACTTTCGGACGGGGAATTTCTATGCATTCAAACAGCCATCTCGGCGTATCGCTTGCCGCCATGGTTCACTTGGGCGCCTGTATTCCCCAACTCGACTACGATCTGGATACGCACTATCCATGGCAATCCGACGAGATCATCGAAGGGGGTCGACTTCCCTTCAAGAATGGCGCCGTTCAGATTCCTGACGCTCCGGGACTGGGAGTCACAATCAATCGAACCGAGCTGAATCGACTGCATCAAAATTACCTGAAGTCCGGACTCGCTTTCCGCAACGACGAAGCAGAAATGCAGAAGATTGAGCCCGGATGGAAATTCCAAGCCACTCGCTGGTAGCATCGTTTTTTTTTTAACACCCCTTTCCGTATCGGAACTGACCCATGAATGAACTCGCGATAAGAAAACGGGCCCTGCACGGCGACAAGCTTCTTGGGACATTCCTCAATACGGGATCTGCTATTCTCGCCGAAATGGCAGGCCGTTCCGGCTTCGACTGGGCCTTGCTCGACATGGAACACGGCTCGGGTTCCTGGGGGATGCTCACCCATCAGCTCATGGCTCTGGAAGGCTCGAACACCGCGCCCATTGTCAGGATTCCCTCAATCCAAGCCGACTATTTTAAACGGGCCCTAGATCTCGGCGCCCATGGATTGATGGTACCCAATGTGAATACCGTCGAAGAAGCCCGCTCTGCGGTGTCTTTTTCTCGCTACCCACCTCATGGGACCCGTGGAGTCGCCCTCATGAATCGCAGCGCCCACTACGGGACGAAGTTTACGGAACGCTTGGAATCCGCCCATGAAAACACGCTCATCATCGCCCAGATCGAATCTCCAATGGCGATCGAGAATGTGGACGCCATTGCTGCCGTGGATGGGATCGACGTTCTCTTCGTCGGTCCGATGGACCTTTCCTTCTGCATGGGAATCCCCCGTCAGTTCGACCATCTGGAGTACCTCTCCGCCACCCACAAAGTGGTGGAAGCAGCGACTCGACACGGCAAAGCCAGTGGCATACTGGGGTTCGCCCCATCCGATATCCCAAACTCCTATACGAGAGGGTTCTCATTTCTCGCTGTCGGTTCCGATGGAGGGATGGTCGCCTCGGGCATGAAGGAACTTGTAAGCGCAAACCAGGAAGCCATCCAGAAATAGTGACCCCTCCTCAGCCCCTTTTGGCCACTTCAAAACCGTATTAATAAACCAAACACAAATGAGCTCTCTTTCGTATACTACCAGTCTCACGGTACGAAACATTTGTCCGACCATCGCTGACGCGCATCCGGTGAGACTACCGGAGCTCGTTCCTGTGATTCAACGATTCCCTACAGATTGCGTAAGCGACATCGAAGCGGAAACCCGCGCCCAGCTTCAGCAATTCTCCGATTTAGATCTGAAGGGGAAACGGATCGCCATTACCGCAGGCAGCCGAGGGATCAAGGGCTTCGTCCCGGTTGTCCAATCAATCATCGCTCAACTCAAAGAATGGGGGGCCCAGCCTTTCATCGTTCCCGCCATGGGTAGCCATGGCGGGGCCACTGCTGCAGGACAGAAAGCCGTTCTCGAAAGCTTAGGCATCACGGAAGCAACCATGAACGCTCCTATCCATTCCTCCATGGAAGTAGTGGAACTGGGAGAAATTGAAGGAAACACTCCGGTTTGTTGCGACCGCCTCGCCTACGAGTCCGACGGCATCATTGTCTGCAACCGAATCAAACCGCACACCGCATTTGCAGCCGAACACGAAAGTGGTCTTTTAAAAATGATGATGATCGGCCTCGGCAAACATAACGGGACCACGGCTGCCCACAAGCTCGGGTTTCATCGCTTTCACCAAGCGCTGCCAGACACGGCTAAGATATTCCTCGAAAAGGCCCCCGTCCTGTTTGGGGTCGCCATCGTCGACAACGCTTCCAATCAAGTCGCCAAGATTGAAGCCATCCCCAGAGATCGGATACTGGACCGAGAGAAGGAACTTCTCGCCTACTCAAAAACGCTAATCGGGCGCATGTTAATTTCGGAAATAGACGTCCTCATTGTCGATGCCATTGGAAAAGACATTAGCGGAGCCGGCATGGATTCCAACGTCACCGGACGATCTGCCACCAATGTTCAACGTGACTATACTCCCCAGATCGGTCAGATCGTTATTCGCGATTTGACAAAAGCTACAAAAGGAAACGCGATCGGTCTTGGAAACGCAGATGTCATAACGGCGAGAGCCGTCGAGAAAATAGACCTCGCCGTCACCTATACCAACGCCCTCACGGCCCGCACTTCGGTCGTTGCCAAGATTCCCTTAATCGCCGCCTCCGACCGTCAAGCGATTGAAATTGCCTGCACCAATGCGACGAGCAAACCCGGCCAGGTTGCCCGTATCGTCCAAATTCCCAATACAAAGGACATCGAACGGATCTGGGTCTCCACGTCCTACCTCCCGGAAATCGAAAAGCGCGACGACCTGATCGTCGACGGCGACCCCCGCCTCATCGAATTCGACGACTCCGGCAACCAGACCTGGCCCACGAAGCGTTAGAGTTAGCAGGCGATCTTTCAACCTGAGCCTTGTCGAAGGTCCGAGTGCCCCTATCGTCAGGGCACCTCTTCCATAGGGCCAGCGCTCGTGCTGTGCGGCGTTTCGTTATCTGACCTTTTGGTAGACGCGACCGATGGTTGCGTAGTCGATCAACGATCGCCCTTGCAGTTTTGGAGAGTGTCCAATAAGTAGGACTATAGGGACTTCTGATTGTAGGGGCGTCGCTTGCGGCGACCGCGTTGCAAGTGGATTGGTCTAATAAACACGGCACGCCCGGAGGTCGTTGCCCTACCTATTCGTGGGGATCCACCTTTCCGTAGGGCTAGCGCTCGCGCTACGCCGCATATCAAAAGGAGATGGTCTGATCGAACGCCGCGGTCGCCGCAAGCGACGCCCCTACGATTTGCGGTACTGTGATTAGGTTACGCGGCGTAGCGCAAGCGCTAGCCCTACGTTTGATAGACTTTTGGTTCAGAGGGGCGCTAGCCCTGCGGAGGTCTTGCTAGTCCGGTTTTTTAAATACAAGCAAGTGTTGCCAGGGTAGTTGGTTTTTGGTTTCAACCCATTGGAATCCGATGAAGTCCATTTCTCGCTTCGCTTGGGCCTGGCTCATTTTGTGTAGGGGCTTGATCGGTACCTTGGGATCCTCGGCCCGGTACTCTAGCAAATAGATAATGCCTCCGGGGCGTAGTGCATCGAAGATCGAGGTCATCATTTCGTAGGGATGGGAGAATTCGTGGTAGGCGTCGACAAAGAGGGCGGCATCGATGGTATCAGGTGATAATTGAATACTTTTGATGCTCCCGAGATGGGGGGTAACGTTTGAGAAATTCTCAGCGGCGGCCTTCTTTCTGACGAAATCGAGCATCTCTTGCTGGATATCGACTGCGATGACCTTTGAGGTGGGGTACTGTTTGGCGATGCGAAAGCTGTAGTAGCCGGAGCCCGCTCCGATGTCGGCGATGACCGAATTTGGTTTTAGGTAGAGGAGGGCGATTGCCTTGCTCGGGGCTTCCTCGTCTTCGCGGTTATCCCGCTCGAGCCAGAAAATGCCCTGATGGCCCATGACTTGAGCAATCTCACGGCCCATGTAGTATTTTCCGATCCCATCGCGAGTGCGGGGACCTTGGGTATAGATGACCCCGCTATCGGGAATGGGCTCTCGTTGGGCCGAAAGGATCGCCGAGAAAGCGAGGCCGACTAGCGTGATTGAAACAAAGTTTCGGAAAAACATAGAGCGATCCAATCCGATCATCGGAAAAAGACAAAGTGATTCGGCGAAGGCTTTTTTTGAAAATAGGGTTAGCGCTCACGCTACGCCGCGTAACCCAATCCTAGGAGAGGTTTTACACCGCAATCCCCAGCCCAATAAAATCGCGACATAAAGCCGCTCCTACGGGACAGGGGCGCCCTTCCTACAACTCGAACTTCAGCCCAGTCGTCACACTCCAAGGACGCAACCGGTGGTAGGTGGAGTGCAAGGGATCCCCCTCATAGATCTCCAAGTAAGGCTCGTTCGTGATGTTGTCCCACTCCACGTAGACGCGGGACTTCTTTTGCAGCTTATAGCTCAAAGCCAAGTCCACCCTGCCTCTCGGTGAAAAGTATCGATCATTCTCCGCATTGCTCGCCACTTGGTACACTTGGTCGTCTTCCGCTCCAATCTTAACCTGCGCGAACAGCTTTTCTTTATTGTAGGTAAAGGCGAGATTCATTTCGTTGTCAGACAAGCGTGGCAACGCCAACACTTCACCCGGTCTATCAGGATACTCCAATTCGGATTCCTGCTTTATGAAATTAGCGTTTATGGAGAGGCCCTCGTTCAACAAGGGCAAACGCAACGGATGGTTCCAAGTCATGGATACACCTCGCATTTGGGCGCTCGAGCTATTCTCTTGTCGATCGAGCTCGAAACCGTCATAAATCCCACCGGAAACGATCGATTGGTTGCTGAAAATGTAGTCATCGAGTTTTCGGTCAAAAAGCTCCAGTGAGAGCATTCCTTGATCCCCCACTCTAAAATCTACCGACATATCGATATTGGTATACAAAGTCGGATCCAACCCGGGATTCCCTTCATCAATTTGGCGATCCTCCAAGTTGACCCGACGGAAGGGGACAACGTCTCCATAGATCGGTCGCTTGATCGTATTGGTGTAG
>JAUHWE010000362.1 GCA_030424825.1 Verrucomicrobiia bacterium | reverse complement strand
TGCGAGTGTGACCGTGGAAATTTAAAGCGGTATAGCCTGCAGCGAATAAAAGTTCCCCGGGGCAAACCCAGAGGTATTTCAAGGTAGCGGGTGATCTCCGAGCGCCCAATAATATTTTATCACTGGTGGGCGCTCGGAGATCGCCCGCTACCAATGTCAGCAACGAAGCCACCGACGCATTCGACAAGCTCATGGCAAGCAAGTCGGGGTCTGCGACAAGCTTCGGGGTATTAAGCTCAATGCGAACAAAGGTCATCCCCTTGCTTTTCCATCCAACCGGCGAGAGCGAATTCCGAGAGCCCTACCCTGCCGACAGCGAGCTGGAAAGCTGGAAGACCGCGGAAATGATTCCGAACGCGATCATGCCCACCATCCCGAAAACTCCCAATAGCACACCCGTAGAGACAAAGCCCAGGAGCGTCTTAACGAATTTGTCGATCATTTCTGAATACTGGCGAGACATCTGCCTCAACCCTGGCACCACATCACCTGTGTTTTCACCCACGGTGAAAACGTCGAGTGCCATATCCTCAAAGTATCCGGTCGATTTGAACGCCGTCGACAGGGCCACTCCCTCCACCACTTTCGTTCGCGCTTCCGAAAACGCCTTCCGCATGGCATGGTTCGAGAGCGATCGCTCCGCCATGGCCAGAGCGTGAACCATAATGATCCCGTTCTCCAGCAAGAGCGACAAGGTTTGCGTGAATTGAAGGATTTGAGTGTCCCTAACGATTCGCCCCACTCCGGGTACGCGAAGAAGGAAGGAATCGAACTTGAAGCGCCCCCCGGGCGATTTCCGCCACGAAACCAGCATTCCAGCGACAAGAGCAATTCCGATCGCGGCGATCCAGCCATAGTTGAGCAATCCATCTGCGGTCGCGATCAAGATCTTGGTAGACGCGGGCAAGTTGCCTCCAAGGGATGCAAGCAGTCCCTCGATTCGCGGAAGGAGACTGAAGAGAAAAAGAAACACCAATCCGATAGCGACGACAATGAGGAAGCAGGGATAAGACAGGGCAGCGACTAATTTCCCCCGGATCGCCTTTTGCTCCTCCATGCTCTCGACAATGCGCGTCAGAACATTCTTTAAGTTTCCGGTAGCCTCGCCCGCCTCAACCAGGCTCACCACGCTTTCGTGAAAAACTTTCGGCTGCTTCTTAAACGTCTCTGATAACGAGCGACCTTGGCGCAACTCATCCCAGAGTTTCGTCGCCAGCAGCTTTTGTCTCGGATCGCTCAACCGAGTACTCATCATTCTCAGCGCATCCGCTGACTGAATACCACAATTGAGCAATTCCCGGATTCCACTAAGGAAGGGAAGCGCCACACTTCGATTCAGGGCTTTGACCTTTGGCTTGGAGCTATCTGAACCGAAAAGCGTGCTGATACCGGAGAAACCACCTTTTTTAGCCCCCGCTTGACTGGCCTCATTCACGGACAGGGGCCGGAGTTTTTGAGCAGCGAGCTTCTGCAATGCCACCTTTCGGTTAACGGCCTCAATCGATCCTCTAACCGATTCGCCGCTCAGGTCTTTTGCGCTGTAGGTAAAGCTCGGCATGGGCTAATTAAAATTGTGAAGGCAGAATGAAGAAAGGCCAAAAACACTCTTATTGCTCACTCGGTAATTTCAAGAAATGACCAGAGCCTAAAAATCTATTCGAAAAAGTAGGGCTGGCGCTCGTGCCACGCCGCGTGTGAAACTCAAGAAAAAAACTACGCGGCACTTCGCAAGCGAAGGCCCTACAAAAATCGAATTGCCAAACCAAACTTCTATTCTGCCGTTCCAAATTCATCATTCCTACTCCTTACTTTCTACCTCATCCCTCTTTAACGGAAATCGTACGCACGACCTCTTCTAGGGTCGTAAGGTTTTTCAGGGCAAGATTCCAACCCGATTCTCCCAGTGTGACCATTCCGCCCTTTCGACCGATCTCCCGCATGAGTGGGGCGGCCTCACGATTCACGATGGGGTCGTGCAAGGCCTCGGTAACCCTGAGAATCTCGTAGATTCCAATTCTACCCTTGTACCCTATATTTCGACACCGCTCGCAGCCTTGGGCAACCGGCAAATGCAAAACGCCGTTCATCGCCGATTCTGGCATATCCAAGACACGCAAGGAATCCGATACCGAGGTGGGTTCAATAGGTTTCAACTCAAAGCAATCCTGGCAAAGCCGGCGCAAGAGTCGCTGGGCGATGACCAATTCTACACCTGAAGCAATCAGAAAGGGCTCGATGCCCATATCCGTCAAACGCGTGATGGCCCCCGCAGAATCATTCGTATGGAGCGTGCTGAATACAAGGTGTCCTGTGAGCGATGCCCGAATGGCAATGTCCGCCGTCTCACGGTCACGAATCTCACCCACCATAATGACATTGGGGTCCTGCCTCAAAACGTGTCTCAGCGCCTCCGCAAACCCAAACCCAATCTCCTGCTTGATTTGGATCTGATTGACACCTGGCACCTCGTACTCGATCGGATCCTCTACCGTTATGATGCGACGGTCCTCTGAATTGATCTTCCGGATGAACGCATTGAGCGAAGTCGATTTTCCGGAACCGGTTGGGCCGGTAACGAGAATAATGCCATGAGGCAGACCCAGCACGCGGTCGACTTTCTGTTGATCCGCATCCGACATGCCCAATTGTTGGAGACTCAACGGAGAGCTCTTCTTATTGAGCAAACGCAAACTGATGCTCTCGCCATACATCACGGGCATGGTCGAAAGGCGAATGTCCAGAGTGGTATCCGCCGTTTTCAAATTGATGCGGCCATCCTGAGGCAGACGACGCTCGGAAATGTTGAGCTTCGCCATGATCTTCAATCGAGAGACAATGGCGTCCTGAAATCTTCTTAGATTATCCGGAACGGGAACCGATACGAGCAGCCCGTCGATGCGATAGCGAATCCGAAGCTCATCCTCCATGGGCTCGAAGTGAATATCGGTCGCCCCATCTTCGACTGCTTGATGGAACACTTCGTTCACAAAACGAATAATGGCGGCGTCCTCATCTTCCTCCTCGGCTACCTCGGCAGAAAGCAGATCGTCATCGATCTCGAACGACTCATCCAAACTCTCCGCACCGACACCCAGATTTTGCGTAATGAATTTTGAAATACGGTCCGGATTGGCCAATCGCCAAAGGGGACGCTGGCCGCAGGTCGCGTAAACCCAGTCGTCCATAATGTCCTCAACCGGCCAGCCTGTGGCCAAGGCCAACTGATCCTCGCTCCACTCACCCTCAAGTGGCTTGATGGGAACGCAATGAAACTCGTGCAGAATACGGAGCGGAATCCCGCTCAAACGCTCGAGGTCGAACTGCTCATGCGAAACGATGGGCATCCCCGTCTGCGCCCCAAGCCAATCCACCATTTCACTCAGATTCCTGTTCTCCCACTCGGCCAGCTGCTCGAGTCGCTCGGAACGCCGCAGCCCTTCCAGCTCAGTCAGTTGATCCTTGTTCAGTTTGAGTGTATCCAAAAAATTTAGCTCAGCAACTGTCATTACTGGTTTCCGTCGTTTATAATGTTGCTGCGAAGCGCGCGGCGGCGGCGAATTTCCTCAGCCACTCTTTGCATTCGTTCCCGCACTTCTTCATCACTAGCCGCTTCCATATTAGGATTCCCGTTGGGAGGAACGTTTCGGACCGGAGCCGGTGGAGTTGGCTGCACACTTTCCGACGCACGCTGGGGAGACTGCCGCGGCGCTTCCTTCAAGGTAATGATGTCCGCGTCCTTCAGGCTCAATTGCTTCGTCAATCCTCCTTGTCGAATCACAATCGTCTCTTCCCCTGGCTTGTCGCCGGCATCGTACTTCACCAGACTGAAGCCGTCCTCACCTACTTCGTCCTTGGTCAGTCGGTAACTCTTCTTTGACTTAGGGTCGTAGACGCTTACCCAGGCATTGCTGCCAATCTCGACAACCCCCCGAAATTCGATTGAATCCAGTGGAGTGACCGGAGTCGTTTTAGGGACAACGACCTCTTTTTTCACCGTTGGGGGAGCAAACGGTGACTGTGGTTCGTTATCCTGCGCGAGTGCGAATCCTCCCCACAAAAGGGAAGTCACCATAACCGCAATTCGTCTCGCCTTACTCATTATTCAATCCCTACCGCTTGAAAGGCTTTCTGGCAACGGAATCTTGGGACTCCTCCTTTGATTTCGAATTCGAATCTACCCGGCTCTTCCGAACATCGAACTCTCCATTCTCTAGAGAATTTCCTAAAGTTGTCTTCATCGTGTGAGCCTCTATCGCCTCCTTAGCATCCGTATCCGCCTCATCGGCATCGCGTATAACTTTTGGTCGGATGAAGACCAATAACTCTCGTTTCTCGAAATCAACTTTGCGACTTCTAAACAATCGACCAACTACCGGAATCTCTCCGATCACTGCCATGCTACCTTTAGTTTTCGTTTCCTTGCTTCGCTGCATTCCACCCAAAACCACGAGTCCATTGTTTTTCACGCTGACAAATGACACCATTTGGCGGCGACCAATAATAGGTTGAGGATTTCCGTTTATCTCAATTGAACCGTCGATGTCATTTACCGATTGATCGATCTCGAGCTGAATGACATCGTTTGGACCTATGAGCGGTTTCACCTTCAGTTCAATCGCTATATCTTGATACTGGACAGTCTCTCTTACAGAAGTACTTAGCGTGTTATCCGTGGTCGTACCGGTCACAATCGGCCGCTGCTGCCCTACAGTTACTGTCGCTTCCTGATTGTGTGTGGTCATCAGATACGGTGTGGAAAGAATCTCTACATTGTCATTCGTTCGCGCAGCGTTCAGAATAGCGTTAAACGTCAGATTTGACAAAACACCTGCAGACTTATCGTAGTTGAAAGAAATTTCCTCCAATCCAATTCCGAGTAAATTCAGCCCAGCAGCGGTACCTGCTCCAATAGTAATGTTTGGTTCACCCGCCGCTTCGTTTTGAACATAAGTGCCGCCAAGCGTACTATTTCCCCGATCTGTACCATTACCCAAATTCACCTCAGCAATGATCACCTCAATTCGTACTTGAGGGAGCAATACATCGATTTTGGAGATTAACTCAGTCATCAGGTCCAAGTCGCTTCGCGTTCCAGAGATGATCAGGGAATTGCTGCGCTCGTCC
This sequence comes from Verrucomicrobiia bacterium, assembly GCA_030424825.1. GTDB lineage: Bacteria > Verrucomicrobiota > Verrucomicrobiia > Opitutales > Opitutaceae > Pelagisphaera. The sequence goes on along the minus strand of JAUHWE010000362.1, from coordinate 315 downwards.
GCCTCAATCGTCATGAATTCACTGAACTGGCTGTCCCGCTCTTCCAAGGTTGTATTGACCGCAGTCCTGACCTGCTGTTGAAGCGGTTGGTTCTGCTGCAGCAACTGGCGACCGTTTTGGCTTACGCTCTGGTTGCCTCTCTGGTTCTGCTGCGTGTTCGGGTTGGCGTTTGCTTGGGACCGGTCTCCCGTTTCCGCGGACGTGGACCCGCTGACGAAGCTGCTCAGCAGCCCGGCAACTTCTGTCGCTTGAGCATGATTCAAAATGATTACTTCGATGCGAGTCGCGGGGTCAGACTTGATATCCAGTTTTTCG
>JAUHWE010000361.1 GCA_030424825.1 Verrucomicrobiia bacterium | reverse complement strand
GCCTACAAAACCGTCTTCAGCACTTCGACAAGCCGATCAACCGAGCTTTCCCGAGCATTGCCTGCCATCAAACCGATACGCCAGATCTTCCCTGCGAGGGGACCCAGTCCGGCTCCAACCTCGATTTGGTGATCGTTGAGAAGTTTTCCTCGAGCAGCGGCATCATCCAGACCGCTAGGAAGGTAAAGAGTCGTCAGCGGATTTAGGCGTTCCCCTTCAGGTACGACCGGTTCGAATCCGAACGCAGCCAATTCCGACCTTAAATAAGCGGCGGCATCCGCATGCCGTTTCCAACGGGCCTCGAGTCCTTCCGCAAGAATCTCCTTCAAGCCCGCCTCCAGAGCGAATACCATGCTAATCGGGGCGGTGTGATGGTAGCTTCGACCTCCCTCGCCATCGACATAGGCCAAAATCGCATCCAGATCGAAATAGAAACTCGGAGTGGGTTTTGAGCGATTTCGGTAAACCTCCAGGGCCCGTTCGGAAACGGTTACGGGCGCCAGTCCCGGAGGCACGCCAATGCATTTTTGCGTGCCGGAAAAGACGAGATCAGCTCCCCAGTCGTCGACGCTTACCGGCATACCTGCTAAAGAAGTGACGCAATCGACAAAAAGCAATGACCCGGCTTCGCGACAAGCCGTCCCGATTCCTTCCATCGGTTGATAAACGCCAGTCGAAGTTTCCCCATTCACTATAGCCGCAATTTTCGGAGAGTGTTTTTTCACAGCGTCCGCAAACACTTCGTTGTCGACCGCCCTTCCCCACTCCTGCTCAACGCGGATTACCTCCGCGCCCAGTTTTTCTGATAAGGCGGCCACTCTACCGCCGAAAACCCCGTTGACGCCCACCACGATTTTGTCACCCGCCTCGAGAAAATTCACCAGGAGGAACTCCATCCCCGCGCTACCCGTAGCTGAAATCGGAAAGGTGACTTTGTTCTGCGTATTAAATACTTGCCGCAGCTGAGCCTTCGTCGACTCCATGATCTTTATAAATCCGGGATCTAAGTGCCCCAGTAAAGGCCGGGAAATCGCTTCGCGAACACCCTCGGAAATGTTGCACGGCCCAGGACCGAGTAGAAGAGTTTCAGAAGTACGCGTTTTCAAAGTCATAATACGGAAAGACGTTCTCTCCTCTGGTAGATTAGATAAAGGAAAAAATCGAATCGTTTAACGATCCCGCACCTTCGCTCGAGGGAACGACAAGTAGTTGCGGGGCATCTTGAGGATGGGTTCGAAGGCCGTGATTCTACGGACAGGAATGCAGTTGGAAACCGGTAGTTGAAGGAATGCTCCGGCACGTAGCGGTTCCATCATTCCTTTAATCCCCCCCTTCGAACTTCCCTGGGCACAAAAAAAGACCGCTAGCGCGGTCTTTTCTTTTTTCGTGCCCAGGGGGGGACTCGAACCCCCACACCTCGCGATACCAGATCCTAAATCTGGCGTGTCTACCAATTCCACCACCTAGGCTCACGAAAATGGAAGGGCCCAAAAAGATGCGTAATCATGGGGAAGGCAACTTATTTTTTTACACCGATCACGTTTTCACCTGAGCCGCGATTTCCCTGAGGACCGATTCCGTTTCGTCCCAGCCAATACATCCATCCGTGATTGACTGGCCAAACACATGCCCTTCGCCTGCCTCAAAGCTTTGGCTTCCCTCTTCCAAATTACTTTCGAGCATGAACCCGGCAATCTCTGGATTCATCCCTAGAAACTGGTCGGCGACCTTGCGGGCATTGCTCCCCTGCTGCCGATAATCCTTTCCGGAATTCGCGTGCGAGCAATCCACCATAATCGGGCGTCGCAAGGCGCCGCTCGCCAGCCCCGTGAATGCCGCCCGAATCGATTGCGTATCTAGGTTCGGACCATTTTTCCCTCCCCTCAGAAAAATGTGAGCGTAAGGATTCCCCGAAACCTGAGAGATAGAAGGTCTTCCGTATTCGTCGTTTGAGAACAGGCTATGAGGCCGATTGGCAGCTTTGACCGCATTGATTGAACTCGCGGATTCCCCCGCTAGATTGTTCTTCATTCCGATCGGCATCTTGAGCCCTGCGGCAAGTTCCCGATGAATCTGGCTCTCCACTGTCCTCGCACCAATGGATCCGTAGGCCAGAAGATCCTCCTGATATGGAGCGAGTATCGGATTTAGAAACTCAGTTGCACAGGGAAGTCCATGTTCAGCGATGCTTAATAGAATACGGCGGGCGATTTGCAGTCCACCGCTCGTAGCCGGGGCCCCTCCGAGTTCGGAATCGTAGAGAAGCCCTTTCCAGCCGACCACGCTGCGAGGCTTCTCAAAATAGGTTCGCATGACCAGCAACAGGTGATCCTCGAGTTCCCTAGCTAACTGCGCGAGGCGCTGCGCGTATTCGATCGCCGCACGGGAATCGTGAATCGAACAGGGCCCACAAACAACCAGAAGGCGATGAGGGTCGTTCCCCAGTAAAATGCTTTGAATCTCCTTTCTTGAAGCGGAGACCTGGGCCGAGACGACCGAAGAGCAGGGAATCTCAGACTTCAACTCCAACGGAGAGGGAATGGGAATGGGAATGAAATTCGATTCTGCTTCTATTTCTGAAGTGGCTAGGGCTTTCATAATAATTGGTTTAATGATAATCTGTGCAGAGACGCAAAAGCCCTGGACTCTTTAGAGGATCCAGGGCTTTTAGCTAAATTGGCAGTATTTTGATTACGTACGATCAGCCAGCCTCTGGAGCGTTCCAGAAGTAATGAAACCAAAAGGCAGGGCTGTGAGCAGTACGCAGTCGCATGAATCCTTAGACTACGATGTCGTGACTTCTTTTGTAAATCCAATTCTCAGCACAGGAGCCGACGGTATCTTTAACCCGAGGTTTACGCGCAATTAGAGGATTAGAGGGAACTCCCTACCCAATCGCATTTCAACGATTGGATGGCTATTTCACAGAAATACCTATTTTCCACTCGCAATCATCGTTCCCGCACATTCTCTCGATGGATTAATCGCAACGTATGCTGGAGAGGATTTCATTGAAATTGACTAGATCGCGCCCTGTCTTGATCGCCGCCACGGCTATCCTATCGACAATCACTGGAACGCTTGCAAATGAGGTTAGGCTAGACGAGCACTTGCCAGAGAACTCTATCAGCGGGCTCAGAGAAATTCTCGACGCCGCTATGACGGAGGCTGAGAGCATTCAACTACGCGACTTGACTGAGCAGGATTACGAAGGGCGGAGACTCGTTTCCAAATCTGCCCAAAATCCCAATTTACGGGCCAACGTCACCTACCGGAAAGAGCAAGACTTTGAGGAGGACGAGTCTCGAATCGGGGATCGGCTGCTCTATTCGCTTACCTTGTCGAAATCGCTGTTTCACTGGGGGGCTCTCGAAGCGAATCGGGCTAAAGGGGACCTGAATCTTGAAGTGGAGGAACTGAAGACTTTTGAAACCTATCGGTCGCTCGCATTGGACATTAGAAAAAAGTACCTCGACATACTCGTGGCAAAAAAGGAGGCAGAACTGGCCTCTAAAAACTTCGAACGCGCTGCGGCACGATTGAAGCTGGAGCAAGAACGGCTCAAGGCAGGAACGGCTTCAACGATTCAAGTCTACAATCTCGAGGTCGCCCTCAACTCAATTGAGATCGACCAATTGAAAAAGGACAATGCACTTGAGGATCAGATCGACGTACTGGCAAGGCTCTCCGGAGTTCCTTCGGCTGAGATCGCGAGCGGATTACATTCCGGGATTCCCCAGCAGGCGCTTCTAAGTGCTGAGGAGATCGCTTCTCTTGAACAATTTTTTGACGAAGGGGTGAACCAAAGCTCTGCCATACAAACTCAATCCAAATCCTTGGAGATTTCGGAAAAGGACCTCCACATTTCTAATCAGCGATTAAAACCCAAAATCGGTTTGTCTATTGGCTTAACCCAGTACGAGCTCGATGAGATTGGCAGACGAAGAGCAGAAGAGATCGTCTATGCGGGCATCTCCGTTAGTTGGAGCATTTTCGATGGTAAAGCCACTAAAGGAAGCAAGGTCTCTGCCATTGCTCGAATTGAACAGGTGAAGCGCCAATTCGAATCGGCAAAGTCAACCTATGAATTCAACCTGCAACGCGCTAAAAAGCTATTGGACTTGAACGCACGGATTCTGGAACGCGATGAAAAAGCACTGACCCAGGCATCCAACTACCTGAGGGACACGAAGAAGGACTTTGAAAGCGGTCGGTCTTCACCGGATGATCTGGAAAAGGTCGAGATCTCCTATGCGACGCAAGAGGTTCGCACCAACAAGTCTCGATCCGAATACTACAATGCTCTCGCGAGCCTATCTTCCTTGCTCGGATTCGACCCATTCGCCCAGAAGTTCATCGACCAGCGCAATCAATAACGTACGATTTGGATAACTCGAAATGAAAATCAGCACTGTATTCAAAATCCTCATCCCCATTGCAGCCCTTCTGGTAGCTGGATACTTTATTTTTTCTCGATCTGTTCCCACTGCCATCGTATCCGATACAGAAAGAGGTGTGGCCGTAAACGCCGTACCGGGCACCGTAAATGTTCTCGCAGAAAAGGAGATGTACATCAAGGGCGAGCATGGTGGTCGAGTCATCCAGTCCAACCTTGAAAAAGGAGGAATCGTCGCGGCCAATGAGGTTTTGATCGTGCTCGACACGGGAGACATCGATCTCGAGATAGAAAAGGCGGAGAACGAACTCAGCCGGGAGAAACGGAATCTAGATATCCAATCTCCCTTACAACTTTCCCTCGAAACGCACAAGGACGCTCTTGAAGATGTGGAATTCCGCTTCAAAAACGGAGGGGTCCGCGAAATGGATCTCAGGAAATACCAACGAGCCGTGGAAAAGGCGGAAGATGATATCGCACGGGAAAAACTAAAGAACGAAGAGACGCTCCAAAATCTGGAAAACGCGATCAAGCGCCTGAAACGACAAAAAGAGAAAATGACCATTATCTCCCCGATCGACGGAATCGTGACGGAAGTTCTCGCCCACGAAGGGGACTTAATATCCGGAGGGTTTAACGTTGCCAAGGTCGTTTCCCAAACCCGCATCGTAGAAGTGAAAGTGAGCGAGGAGCACTTCGTCGGCTTGAAAGTCGGAATGCCCGCTCGAGTCGCTTTTCTGGGTATCGAACATGAACGCTTCGACGCGAAGATTAAGAAAATCATCCCCGTGGCCGATCCAACAACGCAGCGCTTCACAATTCACCTAGACGTCGACATTGAGAGAGAACGGCTGGACCCAGGCCTCACAGGCGACGCCACCATCACTCTCGATGAACGCGACAATGCGCTCCAGATTCCTCGACAAGCAGTCGTACGCAACGACGTGCTCGTCGTTGAAGATGGAGTCGTATCACGAAGAACGATACAACCCGGCTACACGAGTATCACCATGGTTGAGGTTCTCGACGGACTTTCGGACGGCGAGCAGGTTATTGTGGAAAA
>JAUHWE010000360.1 GCA_030424825.1 Verrucomicrobiia bacterium | reverse complement strand
TGCGGCCTTCCGTACTTCCGCGGCCCGTCCTCGATCTTTGAGCAAGGCGAGCAACTCAGGTCCAGCGGACAACACTTGCCAGGAGCCCAGGCTGGCCGCCACCTTGACGGCAACCCCATCGTTCGAGTGGGAAAGCGCGGGTATCAGGTTCGCGAAATTTCGCGACGTCTCCAGCTCGGTGCGATCACCAATCAGACTCAAGCCATCCAAAATTTCCATTGAAACCGCATCTGACTGTATCGCGTCTTTCCCTACCGCATTCACAACCAGTCGAACGAGCTTTGCGCTCGGCGTGGCCACAAATTGCTTTTTTACCACTGCAATATCGCCTGGAGCTGGATTAGGGTCGCCCATCAAGGCAATCAAACGTTTGTCTATTCCGATCCCGGCGAATTGCTCCGCGTATTCTCTGTGGGCCGGTTTGGCAAAATCCAAGTCATCCTTTTCGAGCGCGGGCACCCAATACGCTTCAAGCCCTTTCATCGTTGAAGGAAGGGTCGCGTTGATAAATCGGTCACGCTCATGGTCCAAAGCCATTAGAGCCGCAGGAACCGCCTCTGCCTGGGGAATGTATCCCGCGGACAAGATCGCTTCCATTCGTGTACGGGGAAAACTGTCTCCTGCAAGCTGACGAATCATTCCCACTGGATCCGACAACTCTTCCTGCCAGTAGCGAATCACCCGGGCTCCCGCTGAACGTGCGTACCCGTTCTTTGATGACAATACACGACTTAGAACTTTCTCGCTAACGCGTTCCACGTTCTGGCAAGCCCACATGGCTTCGACGAGGTGGTGATCGTATTGATCCGCATTCGAATCTAAGACTTCCACCCAATTCTCCACAGTTGCCAAAACTTCATCGGGGTTTCGTTCGCTCAATTCCTTGCGAGCCTGATGCCGCGTCCAAGCTTCCGGGCTTCGAAGATGATCTACTAACTCGTGAACAGGTGCACCCACCAGTTGCGGCTTCTTTACAAGGGGACGGTCCTTGTAGATAATTCTCCAGATACGGCCGTGATCATGATCGCGGCGTGGATCACGAAAATCATGCTGGGCATGGTTGATGATCGAGTTGTACCAATCGGCAACATAGATTGCGCCATCGGGACCGATCTTAATATCCACCGGTCTGAAATTCGGGTGCTTCGATTTGACGAGGGACTCAAGCACATTCGCGCTAAAGCCTGCCCCGTCTTCGACAAACTCATACCGGACAACCGTCCGGCTTTTAAAACGCCCTGTTAAAAGTTGCCCTTGGATTTCATCAGGAAGATGCGTCCCGGTCACGATGTCCCCGCCGCATTGCTTTTCCGTCGTTATGAGCGGCGGAATACGAGACGGCTCATTCGAGGCGCCCGTGCCCGGGGTCAGGTACATAATGCGCGGATTGTTAACCATGAAGGATTGTCCCCAATGGTCAAATACATGCCCCCAAGGGTTTCCACCCGTCCCCCTACAGAACATTCTCAGTTCTTGTGTCCTCGGATTGTACTGGTAAACCCCTCCATTGAAATTGCGCACGACTCCATGCTGCGTTTCGACCTGCGTGTGAAGAAAGATCCCCTCCTGAAAGTAGATCCAGCCCCCTGGACCGCGACGCCAGGCGCTGATCGAGTGGTGATTATCTTCGATCCCGAAACCCGTCAAAGCCAGCTGCTTAACGTCGGCTACATCATCCCCATCCGTATCCTTGAGAAATAGTACGTCCGGAGATTGGGCAACGTAGCAGCCTCCATTCGCTAACTCGATTCCTGTGGGCAGATAAAGTCCGTCTGCAAAAACAGTCGATTTGTCGGCGACTCCGTCGTTATCGGTATCCTCCAGAATGATGATTTTGTCATTCGCCACATCACCCGGCTTTATTTGGGGATAGGCCCAGGAGCAGGCCACCCAGAGGCGGCCCCGGGAATCCCAAACCATATGGATGGGATTGGCCAACATCGGATCCGCAGCAAAGAGATTCGCTTCGTATCCAGGGAGTAATTCAAAATTTTCAAGCTCCGACGCGGGATCGTGATTGTTCATCAAATCCAAATCAGCCCCTTGAAGATTGGCGATTCTTATTCCGTCAGCCCCCTGTCCGGGTAAGGAATTCGACAATAAAGAGAGTAGAACTGGAATGACTAGAAGGCGTTTCATGAAATTTGGGCTATCATTATTTGCAGATTCCACGCCGAATGGCTGGCCTAGCTCTACGAGCTGAACTCGACGTGGCTATTCGCAACGGGGCGTGGGGTTCGGGAAGCAGGGTACCCATACTAGTCCCTCGCGTAGCCACGTCGCAAAGCGGCGTGGGGTTCTGACTATGCTCGATCAAGCTCATGCGTACATTCTTAGTTTGTATCCGGAATTAGACGCCACTCCCGAGTCTTGAGCTCAATACCTCCCTCAAGTGCCGCGTCTTTCTGGTCCGCAAGCTCTTTGAAAGCCACGATCTCGGCAGGCAAGGCCCGACCACTGGGCGAGTTGCGTCGTTCCCCTACGATATGGACTTGGTTGAGGGCCTTCCAACTGTAGATGAATTGTAGATTCTTGTCGTTCACCGCATTTCGGAAGGCCTCACCATCCCGATGAGCCGGCGAAGAATCGACCGCCACCCCGTTCGCCCATTCATCGTGGCTAGCAGAAACAACTCTTTCGCCATCAACCATAAGCACGTAATTCCCCGGCTGCAGATTCTTAACAAACACGGTATCACGCCTTGAGTTGAGACTAGCGGGCAATTCACGTTGGGTCGGCGGAGGCAATGACGGACTGGACTCTTCCGTTACGCGGAAACTGAGTTCGCGATGACTTGAGGATATGCCTGAGAGAGAAAGCCCAACCCCTTCTCCCTTTTTGGCAGCGGCATCGACCTTAAGCTGCCAGGGCTGTCCCCTGGGAGCGCCTTCATCTTCAAAGAATCCTTCGTATAGAATGCGCGACACCACCCAGTAGCCATATTCGTTCAAGTGAATACCGTTGGTCGTTAGAGGAATCGCATCAGGGTCTAACATCAGAGCCCGGGTTGGCTCGTATAGATTCACAAAAGGCACCTTTTCGGCGGCAGCGACTTTTTGCATGGCCTCTGTGTATCGTTGCAGATCACGGTTTCTCTCCACAACCTTCGGGGTCAATTCTCCAAGATCCTCGTAGGCAATCGGGGAAACTAGAATCAGCCGGACTTCCGAATCACCATTGTACTGCTTTCCGCGATGAGAGACGATGAAGGCCTTTAGGTCTGACTTGAAATTCTCGATACCCGCCTCTCCATCGAACGACTCCCCCATCCCAAAGCAGGCGATGATTACGTCAGTTTGATGGTCCCGCAATGTGGACTCCTCCGTCGGAAAATTGGTGGGCCGATCACGGGCTGAAAGCATGTCGCCTGCCCAACCCAAATTCCGTATCGAAACCGGTTCTTCCCGCCAATGCTGCAAAAGAAGTGTCTCCAAGTATCCATGAGAGCGAAGCTGATCGGCAAATGTGTTGCCTACAATCGCAATGCGAATACCGGGCAGCAAGGGCGAACCCGCCCGTACCGTTCCTGCTCCCAAAAGGAAGCCTAAGGATATTAACATCAAAGCGAGTGTACGTGTATTCATTGTTTGATTAGCGCCTACCCTCAATACGCGAGGCAACCACCTCTGGGTGTACCGCGACAGAAGAACAAACCACTGCGGCACGCCCGGAGGTCGCTGCCCTACCTGTTCATGGAAAAAATGAGGCATACTTTGTGTCTATTTGTCCGCTCTCTTAATATCCCAAGTATTGATCTTCGTGTCGGCACCTGGTGGCGTCTTTCCAACCGCCCAGAAAACACTGTTCACTAGCAGGCGCGTGAAGGACTCCTCAGCAAAGTCGCCCGGGTGACCCAACGTCGAGCCGAACACCTTGCCACCCCATTCGTTCTCCCACGCCCAAGCCACGATATCTGCTTCGCTTTCATTTACGAGAGTCGTTCCAAAGCTCCGTTCCAGCAATCGCATCTTACCCGTTCCGGTCCCGGACATCAGAGGAATACAGCCCGGTTGGAGACGCGTTAAATAGAGCGTCCCCAACGACTCCCAAACCGCCGTATCCACGTGGGCCATAATCGGGTGCTTCAAATGTTTTTCCACCACGCTAATCTGCGTCACGCTCGACTGGTGAACGATGTAGGGCGTCCCAATCACTCTTCTTCCGAAACCATCGTTCCAATCAAATCGTTCATGCCCTTTCGGATACTTGAAAGAGTGATTAGCGGTACGCAGCCCAATAACCGGCTTTCCAGCCGCTACATAGTGTTCGATGGGCTGCCACTCGTCATCCGGCAGATTCAGAAACCGCATGAAGAAGATGGCCGCATCCGCGTCGTTCAGCGCTTCGATTCCCGGCAGGACATTTTCCGTTTTCTTTTCGGGATCGCCTTCGCCCATAACTACTGTCGTTCGAAAACCGTACCGATCCAGCTCCTTGGCAAACACTGGCAAGGTCAATTCCGGCGAATAGTGGAGCGTCCCAGCCACCAATACAATGTGGGGTTGCTTCGTTTCAGCAAATGAAGTTCTGGTCAGACTGGTAAGGCCAATGATCGCGACTAACGTTAAGAGCGGTGTGTTAAGCATACGTATTAAAAGATTAAAATTGAGAGCCCCGAAGCGCTTCCCAGCAGGTGGGACACAAATGAGGCAAAGCAAAGGAGAAGAATAGACAGGCATCGTACGGGGGGGTAAATCGATCGGAGTCAAAAACTAAGAAACCATACAAAAAAATCAACCCATTGTCCCTTTGGCCAATCATGCGGAGGGGTTATATCCAATCTAGCACAGTCTATTCACCCGTGAATATCCTGTGTTTACTGGAATGCGACCCTTCAAGGGGTCAGAAACGACTCGCTTTGAACCAGTTCAGCAATGAGATCGACCATTCCGTAGCCCGACTCAGGTTCGCGAGCGACGATCTGTTCGATCACGCGTCGGTCGCCCAGACTGGGCACACGCCCGGTGCTATACTCAAAGAGCTTGGTCGCTAGACAGCGAGTGAACCGTTCTCGGTTTTCCAGCAGATAGGCCTTTATCTCCGCAGGGCCGCTAAGCGAGGTCCCATCAGGAAGCTCCCCCTGCGTATCGATTGGCAACGACAAGGAAGCCGCGTCAATCTCGGTGCCTATTCGATCGTGTGATGTTCCTTCCTGAGACTCGGTGATCTGATAGGAATCCCGGTAGGCCATCCGCCAACCGCCGATAGCATCGTAGTTCTCCAAGGCTAGTCCCACCGGGTCTATGGACCGGTGGCACTTGCTGCACGACTCATTCGCTTTGTGAGCGTCGAGGATCTCTCGGACCCCATTCGCCTGGGAAATATCCACATCGATCGCTGGAATATTAGCCGGTGGCGGCGGTACGTGTTTCCCGAATACATTTTCCAAGACCCAAACTCCACGAAGGATCGGTGATGACTCGACCCCATCGCCCGTCGCCGCCAGCACTGATGGCAAGCCAAG
>JAUHWE010000359.1 GCA_030424825.1 Verrucomicrobiia bacterium | reverse complement strand
CGTTGGCTCTTCGAATTCCTTAGCCACCTCGTGAGCTCGTCCTCCGAAAGCTTTGATTCCAGCGGCCATTGGGGCTTCACCTCCGTGCCGGGCTTCAGGGTGACATCGATGAGCAGTTTTCTACCAGCCGTGTGCAGCGTATCAAGAGGGACGCTGCTGCTTGCCGGTACGGTCAGCGGCTTTTGGGCCAGCATCGCTGCCATGCTGAAGAGCTCTTCCTGGGTATTGTCGTGAAAAGGCGCGTCATGGCAGCGCGAGCACTTCATTTCCATTCCCAGGAACGCCGTGGAAAGGACGTTGGCTTTAGCCGCCATGGGCACGTCGTTTTCCGAAGCCATTTCAAATCCGGCCGGGCCGCCCCCGTACTTCGAGCCTTCCATCAGAATTAGTTCTGTGACAAACCAATCTATGGGCAGATTGTCCCGCAAGGCCTCGTGAATCCAAAAACGGAAAGGCCCAGTGTTATTCAAAGTAGGATTCACGATGGCTGGGTTTTCCGCGAGGACGTCCTGCCAATACGAGACCCAGTGATCGGCCCACCTTGGATCTTCCAGCAAACGGTCGATCACCTTCTCTCGCTTCTGAGGGTCTTTATTTGCCAGAAACGCATTCAACTCTTCCACAGACGGGGCGACTCCAACCGTATCCAAATACACCCTGCGCAGGAACTTCCAGTCTACCGCGGGCTTGGCTGGCTTGATCTCACGCGTAACGGTTGTCTCTGGCCAGACCGCCCCGTTCGCAATCCAGGTTTTAAGCGTCTCGACTTCACTTTGATTCAGCGGATCCCCCTTGGGAGGCATCCGGTCTTCTTCAAAGTCTTCCTGAATCAGCTCCAAAAGATAGCTGTCGTCAGGATGCCCAGGAACCAGCGCGGCAATGCCAGAGCCTCCCCCGAGCATCGCCGCTTCCCGGCTGTCCAGACGGAATTCCCCTTTGACTTTATTTCCACTGTGGCACGACCAGCACTGATCCTCAAGGATGGGCCGGACTTCACGTATAAAGTGCCTAGCCTCAGGTGACGGATCAATCGACTGGTTTACGCTTTTTATCCGTTCGTCGATGAACGCATCAACAGAGGATAAAGGCTCTTTTACCTGGCTCTCTATAATACTTCTGGCCCACGCATGGCGTTCGTCCCAATAGTCCTGTTGCGTCGCCCGCAACTCCCTCCGGCGGTCATCGTCGAACGCATCCAGCCGCGCTTGCTGGCGCGAGTAAAACTGGTTCCAATCCTCATCGGTCAGCGCGATTTCCTTCTCTGGACTCAATATATGGAACATTTTCTCTCCTTCCAGAGAAACCGCCACCAGCGTTTCCCCCGTGCCAGGACGAATGGGTTTCCCATAATGGAATCCGCCCACGTAGAACTCGAGGCGAAAAGAATGGCTTCGACCCTCCGTTTCGATTTCCACCAAAGACTCCTGGTCTCCCGGCGCGGGGAAGCGAATCCCCGGGCCCAAAGGAATGTAGGGCCGCTCTACGGGATTGTGCGCGTTGTACATCTGGCGTGGAAACGGGTTCTCTGCGATCAGCTTGTCATCCATCCAGAGCCGGGCCGATCTAAGGGAGCGAAGCAGGAACCGATGCTTTCCCGCCGGCAAGTCCACTTCAGCTTCCGCTTTCACGACTATTGGATTCGGCCACTCATCAAGAACGCCTTTCTCTGTGTAGGCCTGCGGGATGCGCGAAAACGCGAACGCGTCCTCCTGATAATCGAACAGTGTCCTGTCGTACCATTCGTTTTTCCCCGGGCTAGCGCTTGCGATGAGCTGAACGTCAACATCTGCATTCAGTTCCGAAAACAGAGCAGCCAAAGCGAAGACCCCGAATGCCAGCCTTCGAGATAGAGTAAACACAATCCCCCATTTCGTTCCACTCCTATTTACCTCATCCATCCAATCGTATATCATTTTTTCCTCGTAATTAAAAAAATTAATCTTGTTCGAATCTATCAATTATCGAAATCCTTCACGATTCCTCAGCCTCTGCTAATGGCAGAGGCTGAATTATATAGTACTAATTAATAAATCATTTTCTAGTTTCAGAAACTAAACCGAGACGACAACTCCCAGATCGTTCCGAGAGGGATCCTCCCATTTATTACGGATCCATCCGGTTGTACCGCGATTGGAATCAAATCATCTTCGCCGATGAGGTTCCGGATGTTTAACTTGAGATGCCAATCAACCTTGTCGTTCATAATGCGGCGACTGTAACCCGTCCATACGTCAACATTGAGTTCGGAAGACCCGTAATAAGGATTCGTGGGATCCAGTGCGTAATCGTCTAGCACATCACTGTAAGCTACAGGCAAACCAAGTGCAGGTTTGTCGATCCAACGCGTGGCACCACCTACGTTGAATCCTTTCAGAGCGGAATCATCTGTGAATTTGTAATTGGTGATTAAGTTCCAACGCCACTCGCGCAACTCCGTAACCGGAGTGCCATCAGAGAGTTTAACTACGTTCCAAGGATTGAGGTAAACGTCTTTCGTGACATCGCCCAATCTAAAGTTCACTTGGACATCTAACAGGTCTGGCGCCCCATCCCAAATGGGTTGGAATAGCTTAAACAATGTATCAGCTCCTTCATCAATGCCCGACTGTTTCGCTTCCGCTTGAGACACATTGAACATGATCGTCCAATTCTCTTTCGGATTGTAAACCATCTCCATTTCCACTCCTTCCGTTACACGATCCGACACGCCAGCCACTGCTCTTCCACCGGTACTTTGTTGAACGACATCGTTCGTAGGATCGTTATCGCCAAACGTTTCAATTTGCCATCCGTAGAAATCCTGCAGTTCCTGCGGAGGCAAATTCGCCAGCAAAAACGCCTTCTGATCGGGAAGGTGGTCGTTCGTTCCTCGAAGCGTCGCCTGATAGAAACTTCGGAGGTTGCCCATCATGCCCGTAGGAATTTGACGATTGGTGATGTTGGTTTGAGCCGTCTCAAACCAACTGGTCCGGACGGTGAATTTACCATTGAATAGATTGAGCGTAAACCCGTAATCTTTAGTTTCGCCCGCCGGATAGGGGAGCGCTGTCCCCATCAAATTCCACCGTGGAGTCGCGGGCTCGAAATTCTCCGACTGGCTGAAATGCAGACTGATTTCAGTACCGTTGCCGAAGACATTGTTAATCTTCTCAGGCATATGCAGAACCCCGCTATAGGTCCAAGTCTCAGCCTCTGAATCTGAAATCGCGTTCGGATCGATTAACCAATTCGGATCGTTGATAATAACGTGATTGTCCTCAGCCCGAGGAGGCGTCCCTGCCGTGAACGAAGACGCTTCATCCTTTCTCCAGCCGGCCATGCCCACCAAAAGGTCATTTAGAAAATGACCCTGCCAGATTAGGGCCTGAGAATCCACCTCGTTGCGCGTTCTGGAAGCACCATTCGCAAGACCGAGACGATTGTCGAAATAGCTCGTAAAGGTGACAGGCCGATTCACGAACATCTGGTCCTCTATAGACCAAGTAAGGACGTCGGGGATCGAAGACGGAACTGTAGCCGAGGATCTCACATTCGATATATTGGCTCCTACGGGCGAAGAGGCGTTAGCCAATGAATCTCCGAGATAATACCATACGCGGGCTCTGGAGTAATTAGAGTCTAGAATATTCGATACCCCTTTGAAATTCAAATAATCCTGATCCGGGGCGAACCCGTAGAATCCAGCCCCAAATCGCTCAGCTGATTGGGTGTTGTACAGTCCTGTAATGGTGTGCCGACCAAGGATGCTTCCAAGTCTCCCGTCGAGTTTTTCCTCCAGATTCAATTTAGCGAACCCTGTAAAGCGGAGGGATTCGCGCTCATTCTCAGTTTCCGAAGCTGTCCCTTCAGCAGTAACAAACGGCCTTCCATAATTCGGATTGATTTCGCCATTGGGATAGTGCGAATTGACGTCTACCGCGATCGAACCCCTGTCAGCGCCTCCGTATAAGCTGAAATAGCCGTTGTCGAAGTTTTGTTTGTCGAACGCGACCTCAGCTCCTAAGTTACCGTTGAACAAAATCTGCTCGATCGCAATATTATAGGCTTCAAAGTCGTAGTATTCGCTCTTAGTTGGACCATCAAGAAGCAGATTGCGGTAGTCGAACACCGACCGGTCCAGCACATGCCGGTCGATAAAGAAATTTCCGCCCTGTTCCTCGGTGTAGGCTCCCGGACTCCCAGCACGGCCCGCTGCATAGTCCTGGAATGAAGCAATACCGCGAAAGGAAGGGAAAAAGGTACCACGCCCACCCGCAACACGTGCCGCTTCAATCCGCGGATCCACCGGAGCGGTGACATGGTCAGGAGCCGTAAGCGGGGTAAAGGCGTTGGGAACTCCTGCTCCACCAGGATTGGTCGCGTCGGGCTGATTGTACACCACAGCGATCTGACGTTGAGAGCCCCCAGGGATGCTAAAAACCGTCCGATCCTGATCGCGCCAATCCATCAACCAATCAGCCGTCGGCTGCCCAGTTAGCCACCAACCGGAAACCTGATCGCCGGGAGGGTCGGTGCGCGGGCGATTGGAATCGCTTGAGCCATTCTCAAAATGGCCGCGCAGAATCGTGCTGCTATTCTCATTGCTAATCAATTTGTAGTCGAACGCCCCATACAATCGATTGACTTCTTCGAATGCTGGATCCTGCTGATACCGCTCGTCATCGTGTAGGCCCGCTATTCGTATGCCAAATTTCCCATTCCCGAGAACTCGATCTACATCAAAAGACGTCCGAATACTCCCAAACCGCGCATATCGAAACTCAATGTTCGTATGGTCCCTGTATGTTGGCTTAAGGAGCGAATTATCGACGATTCCAGCGGGGCTTCCCAAACCGAAAAGGACTGCATTGGGACCGCGATTAACGGTTACCAAAGAGGTATTGTAAGAATCAAACGGAATATCAGTAGCGAAAAATTCTCGCGTAAGGTCAGCGCTCGCCAGACCGCGGATACGCGTTTCTCTCTGAGGGCTCCGCGTAACGCCTATAGTCGTGTTGCCGCCCGAAACGAATTCCGACGCTGCAAAATTTCCACCCAGTCCCGCGACTTCCGCTCCCGCGACATAGACTAGGAGATCTTCGGCATTGGTAGATCCCGTATCTTCGAGCAATTCTTTTGTCGCCACAAAAACAGATGCTCCCACATCCTTGAGATCCGTTCTAAGCCGCGTTCCCGCCAATGTGGAAGTGGCCCGGTAGCCCGTGTCGTCTGCTCCTGAAACTGAAAATGGAGACAGCTCGTACACGTCAGACGCTTCTGCATTTTGGGCGTCAAGATTTGGAGAGCTCGCGACAGCGAGAGCTAGGAGGCTTTTGAAGAGGCTACCGATTTCTTTTTTGTTTTCGTTCATGGGTGTAGGGTTATTGGGTTCGTTGTCCATATCGCGGCTTCCCAGAGAGTTCTCGACCCTCTTAATTTGGACACTGCCTGAAGCTGAAATCGAGGAACGATCCTCCTCCAGGACTTCCGAA
>JAUHWE010000358.1 GCA_030424825.1 Verrucomicrobiia bacterium | reverse complement strand
GAAATCCTGATTGATTACTTCAATCGCCATCGGAATGTCCTTAATCGGCGTATTGAGACTTGTGCCCGAGGTGGTGTTGGTAGCGCGGTATCCCACATCTTCCGATGCATCTACGATAAATGGCGACAAGGTAATCACTTCTTCGTCCTGCCCATAAACCGAACTCTCAAATGCTGATACACAAGCCGCAAGCCCTACGAGGCACGCCGCCGACTGAACTTTAATTCTGTGCGGGAATTCCGCTTTGAGACAGTTGTACTTCATTGTGATACGCATTGGGTTTGTAGTTGGGTTGCCAAGAAACTTGTTAGGGGTGCTTTTAGCTCCTCGCATACCGGCAGAGCTGAAACGATTGGGTTAATGATTAAAAGGTCTATTTTAATAATTATAAGCTAAGCAAGCTTAAATCATAAATTAATTAGAAATTCTTTCGGATTACAATCAAAACCCCTCTGAAATTCGGAATGAAAAATGTTAGAAACAGCAAAAATCAGCTAGTTGGATTTATAACTTGCCTTATAACTATAACTAAAACTATTGATCTAAATCCTAGCCATAGGCGATCCTCATGCCCAAATCCAAACGCAATCGAATTTCCCAGACCCAAATAGCAAATGAACTCGGGTTTTCCCAAGCTCTAGTCTCAATGGCGCTCAATGGGAGAAAAAAGGGCATTTCAGAAAAAACCTACAAGATCATCTGGGACTACGCGACCCAGCATGGCTACTCTCCTCGCGGGATGAATATCGAGAGCGCCAAAGAGAACTTGGACGTCGCGACAATCGGCTCCATTCTCCGCTCACCATTGAAGCTCGCCAACAAGAGCAACTTTTTCAGTCACGTGGATCAAGGGCTTCACGACCGACTCAACTCAAATGACATCAAGACGATTTTTCTTGGGTCTGAAGACGATCTCGCTGCAGCCGCCAAGAAAAACTCTCTTGCGCTGCCAAATTCCGTCAAGGGGATAGCGATCATGGGAGAAGTACGGCCCGATTTCTTCGAAAAAGTCCGTTCACTCGGAAAGCCGACCGTCTACATCTCATCGCGCGCCACCGGAAAATGCCATTCCGTACTCTCCAATGAATCGGAGTCCGCGGAACTCCTAGTCGACCACCTATGTTCACTCGGCCACTCCGAGTTTGCCTGGTTGGGAGGCAATCAACACATGGGAAGGTTCCATGATCGCTTGAACGGACTCAAGACAGCGCTCAAAGCGCGGGGCCTCAAACTGGAGAAACGTTTCATGCTCGAAAGCATCGAAGCGGATCGCAAAGAGGGTTTCGAATTTGCTCGGAGAATCATCGATATTTGCGATGGTTCGGATTTGCCGACGGCCTGGATATGCTTAAACGGGCTGATCGCACGAGGGGCCATTAACTGCCTCTTTCAAAACGGCTATAAGGTAGGCCATGAAATCAGTGTGGCCGCCATCGACATGACGAGTGTTTGCCAAGAAGAAAGCCCCACCATAACTGCGGCTGGGGCGGATCCGGAAATCCTCGGGGCCGAAGCGGGCCGTATTTTAATGGATGCAATCTCAGGTGTATCAAATGCTCTCTCAGATGTCACGCTACCCTCGCAATTTCTGAAAGGGGAATCAACCGGACCCGCTCCCGTATTAACCGGTCGAGCAGTTTAGGTGCCCCTCCTGCAATCCCTGTCGAGGCGGCTTCATCCCACCAATGAGCTCCAGCAATCACAGATGCCGGAGCATTTGACTCTACTTGGTTAATCATCGAAATGGTAGGGCAATGGCCTCCGACCGTGCCGCAACAAGAAGATCGCGAGAACGCGGCACGGCCGGAGGCCGTTGCCCTACCCAGTTACAATAGTTCGAATTACAACAAAGCACATGAGGTGGCCTTCAAAGGCCTACCATGTAGATGACAACGCTCGCTACGTAACTACTCAATCCCAGGACCAACAGAAGCGTTGCCATCCGGTAGGTACGCGTTCTTCGATTGCGTCGTTCGAGAATCCGGATCAACGTTTTGTCACTGCTGCCTTCTCCGTATCGAGTAATCCATTGCAAATCAAAGGCTCCCACCAAAAGTCCTCCCCTCGCTGACAAGACTAGGCAAAGCCCCACAATAATCGCTGCCTTTGGATACATACCCGATGCGGCAATGCTCGGACCGGAGAATCCGGTAATGGTTAGGCAGATCGTCACTAAACTGAGCAAAACATGCGACCGGTTTTGCAAAGTCGAAAAGGCATCACGCAAGATACCGTAAATTTCAGGCAAATTGTCCGCTCCATAGATGGACTTAAGATTCGCTAATTCTTCCTCAGGCCCTAGTCGTTGCACGGATTGAGCTTTTAAAGATTAACGACGCGCTCCTTCAAGGAATTGGACCCGAACTCAGGTGCCAGTTTCTTAAGAAGAGAAACGATCAATCGCTTGGATTCGCCCGACTTGGATGCGGCGATCTCATAGAGTTGCTCGAGGTCCGAATGGTCCGCAATGACCGACAAGGTTTTCAGGGCGCCTCTCGCGGTCGTTGCATCTTCACCCTTAACCGCTCCGAGCAAGTAAGATTTCGCGTTGGGAATATTTCGATACGCAAGAACTTCCTGGGCTAGCAAAACTTCCTTTGAATCGGTCGAGCTCAACATTTTTGCTAGGCGTTCGTCCAATTCCGGCACATCGATTTGAGCTAAAGCGGAAGCCGCTTTGATCTGGGAAGCGCGGCTCCCCTCATCGAACTCATTCAAAAGGAGGCTGATCGAGCGTCTCGATCCAACTTTGCCAATCAAATCGAGGGCCGCAAGCTGAAGGCCTTCATCGCTGCTCTCAAAAATCTGCAAAGCAATCGACTCGGCTACTCCCTTCTCTACGTTGTGCAACCCTCCTAAAACAGTGTATAGATCCCCGGGACCCATCTTCGACACTCGATCAAGAACGGCACGTTGATATTCCGCAACCCGACTGGAGAGGGCCGTTTCGATAGCAATAGTTCTCAAATTCGTCTCATCACTGTTCAAACCGGCATCAATCGCATCCCCCACGTCTCGATCTCGTCGTTGGACTAAAATCCTCAAGGCCGCCCGACGCGATGCTACATCACTTCCTTCAGAGAAAACCTCATGCAGCAGTTTCGAATCGACCAAAGGATTAGACAATATAGACCGCTCAATTTCTTGTTTCACACCTCTTCTGGAAACATCCCGGTAGGCCTTTCGAAGCGCTCCGAGCGAGCCGCTGTTTCCAATTTCGCCTAGGGCCCAAGCGGCGGTCTTGGCAATTGACTCGTTTCCATTTTCTAACTCTTTGGAGATAAATCTAACCGATGAGGCTTCACCACGATGAGCGAGGGACTTAAGTATATTATTTCTTCCCTCGGTATCCATTTTCACATACGCCTTCTGCAGGGCAATTCTCGCTTTGCTTCCCGGTATTGATTCGATCGCGACACGAGCTTCTTCCGCCAGGCGCTTGTCCCTTCCCATCATTATCTGAGACAGTGGATTGACGGCTTTCGAAGTCCCTACTCTAGCCAATTGACGCAAGACGTACTTCTTGGCCTCCACAGGAACATCCCTTTGGGATAGCGCATACAAAAGATCTTCTGTGACTTCCGATGCGCCGTTTACCTTTCCAGGAGCCGTCGCGTCAGAAACAAGAATCTCCAAATCGCGCCTCGCAATGTACTGGATCTCAGGATCACTATTCCGGAAGGTTTTTGAGATGATAACTACCTTATCCCTGTATTCTCTTGCTAATGACAAACTAGAACACACAAAGACAAGCATCAGGGCCGATGTCCATTTCGATGAAATTTTCATAGTAAAGCTTTTTTCATTTTCCTGAGGCCTAACCGAGCAATCCGTAGGGTGCTCTTCGAGGACGGCTCATCCACTTGGCTGCTTCCGCGTCTCCCACAATAGTCTCCCTGACGGGATCCCAGCGTACGGGGCGCTTCAATCTTTCTGAAATTCCAGACAAATGGCAAATCGTCGCAGTGCGATGCCCAATTCCTACATGGCAGATCGGTTGCTTGCGAGATCGAATGGCGTTGAGCCAATCGGCCCGATGGTCACTCGATTCGTAAAGTCGCTTATCGCTGGGTTTTAGCACCACATTCTTGAGAGAAACCGGATCCGTATCGAGCTTGTCTCCTCGACTAACCCTCACTTCGCCCTCCTCTCCAATAAAGCGAATCATGTGGCCTTTACCTTCGTATCCGCGAATTATCTTGGTTCCATCTTCGTATACGTAAAATTGATACTCCTCACCCTTGTATCCTTTCGGGACAAATTCGACTGGTCCCGATTCATCACGTCCAAGTGCCCACTGAATAATATCGTAGTGATGCGCTCCCCAGTCGCCGTTCTTGCGGGAACCATAGTCCCAGAAGCGACGCCAGCCCCCTCCGTAGTCACCCTTGATACGCTCAAAATTATACGGCTCCCACGGAGCCGGGCCCAACCAACGATCGTAATTCAATTCCGGCGGAATCGGCTCTTCCTTGTACTGAGTTGGCTCTGGAAAATTACCCAGTCGGGCCGCGATAGTATGAACTTTGCCGATGTATCCATTCAATACCAGCTCTGCTGCTTTTCGGAAGGCTCCATTGGAACGCTGCTGCGAACCTACCTGGAGGATGCTTCCATACCGCAGAGCAGTGTCGCGCATGACTTTTCCTTCTTCGATAGTCAGCGTCATTGGCTTCTCGACATAGACATCCTTGCCATTCTTCATCGCCTCAATCGAAATCTGAGCGTGCCAATGATCCGGCGTGCCAACCACAACGGCGTCAATATCGGGGCGAGCCATCACTTCTTCATAGTATTCGTAGGTCGGGCACGACTTCCCGCTCACTTCCTTTACCTCCGCAAGAGCGACATCCAATTTACGTGAGTCAACATCGCACAGGGCAACCACTTCTACCGAGTCCCGTCCCAAGTGGTATTTGCGATGCCCCACCATGATCTTCCCATGACCGATGAGGCCCAGGTTGATACGGCTGTTCGGTCCCGTATTCTTTCCCAATCCCAGCACTGAAGCGGGCAATACCATGGGTGCGGAAACAGCGGCTGCCGCTTTCAGGGTCGTCTTAAGGGCGGTCCGACGTGTGATCTTCTTCATAATTTTGAAAGGTGTTAGCAATACGAGGGCAAATTAACGCAGTAGCGGTCTATGACATGCCACCGGAAAGGGTACATTACGAGACTCTGTGTTAACGGTCGCTTTGCTTTATCGTCAATGTTAGAGTTTCGGTACTCGTAAATCCTGGCGGGGGCTTGAATCGGGCCACACGCTTGAAACCTTCAATCACTTTCCGATCAAATTCCCCATCCCCGCTGGAAGATACCACGCGAGCGCTTGAAATCCGACCGGTCGGCGCCGAATCGAATTGAACCTTCGTTTTCAACGGGCTTCCCGCCAAGGGATGAATCTCCACCGAGCTCGAAATCGCCTGGATGAGCTGGCCGAAATAGGACTCCAACTTACTTTGGTCGGAAGCAGTCAAGG
>JAUHWE010000357.1 GCA_030424825.1 Verrucomicrobiia bacterium | reverse complement strand
ACTCAGTCGAACCTTCATCTTCTGCCATCTCCGAACCGCCAATATCGATCGAACTAAGCATGTCTTCGACATCGCCTTCAAACGAACCATCCTTTTCCGCTCCAAGTCTTTCACGGGAAGCGGGTTCCAGTCCGGCATCCGTAGGATTGGATTTGTCAGATTCAGGAGGCTGGGATTCAGGCTCGGCCATATAAGGTTTTGCTTATCCCGCGTATTCGCGATTCAACGGGATTATTACTACCTATTATCGGTTCGAAAAGGGTTCGCCTAAATGGAACCGAAAGAACGACTGAAGAGCAATTAACCATGGAATTCACTGACAATGAGCGAATTACAAGTAAACGAACTAGAATCAAAAATAGCCTTTCTCGAAAGGCATATTGAAGAACAGGACAGAGTAATCCTCAAAATGAGGGGGGAAATCGATAAAATCCTTCTGAATCTTGAGAGCCTGAAGACTTCAGTCCAACATGCTTCTGAGCAAAACACCGATACTCGTGTCGAAAGGCCGCCTCACTACTGAATTCCCTCACCTACCAAATAAAGCTCAATTATCTCAAATCCGGGATCTTCCGAATTTCTGCGGGACTCAACTCCATAAGTTCCGGATCCTATCGACAAGCAGATCGCTGAGTCTTTGCTTCCTTTAGGCAAGGGAAACGCCCCAAAACGTTCTCCTATGGAAACAGTTTGCTCAGAATTTTCAGACAATTCCCAATCTTCGTTTTGCCACGACTTTAGGCCTCGCTGGTAGATCGAGAGAGAGGGATCCTTTGTACACTCGGAAATATCGAAATACTCCAACCCCGGCCCCACGCCTCTAACCAAGGCTTGAGCCATCCCCTCACCTACTAGCTCAAACCCGAATCGATGATCTATGCTTTGTGAACCCCGCTGGTAGAATGTGGATCCATTGACCGCTCCTATCGAGGGCGAAGGGGCAAAAATAGCTCGCGTTTTAAATTCTGCGGACAAAGTCGAAACGTTTGAGAAAGCTACTAGATAAGTTCCACGAGCCAGTGTTGTTGGCAGCTTTCCACTCATCGAAATCTCAAACTCGCTCCGTTCTTGAGATTTATGCCGTTGAAACGGGAGCGATGGAAATAACATCTTCCACTCATCCTTTTCATCCAGTTGATAGAGTTCGATCGCGATCGAATTCAACCGCTCCAAGCCCTTTACCTGCCTGACATCAATCGATAAATCCGCCGTTATCTCAACCTCTATCTCTCCCTCTCCTTCAACAATAAAGTGCAGTGAATCAGCAGGATACCCGCTAATTTTCGCAAAGGAATTCCAAACGGCACTCAATCTGATTGGAGAGGGCTCCTGATGGGTCTGTTCCTGACCCGAACGTTGCAACAAGCCTCCCCTTCGACCGTCAGCCAAAACATAACGGGGTGACAGATGACTCGCTCGAAACTCGAATCGGTCACCCCTTTTAGAGCGAAAGTAGAGCTCTCCGGATGCCTCTTCCAATTGGAGCCGCCCCCCCATCATTGAACCCGAGTGGTCAATGAACAATGCGTAGTTCAAATCGCCGTCCCCGGTAACTACGTAGAGCTCCCCATCTACTTCACCCTCCAAATAATAGTTGTCGAGCACCGCTTCCGATCTAACAAAGGATTCAAACCGCAAATCCGAATCGCTGAATCCGCTTTCCAGCAACATACCTGAACTCTGGTCTAGAGCCCGACCAACTCCACTCGTGGGCACAAGAAAACTCGAATCTTTGAACTTGGCGACCCCTCCAAAAACAAAACTACCTTCTGCATTCCACTCTACTTCTGATGAAAACGCTCCAATTTCAGATTCCTCATCAAAACCGATAAACAATCCCGAGTTCGCAGTTTTGAGGAATGCTCCTTCAATCCGGCCATTTCTCTCTCCAAAAGAACCCCAATACGCTTCCACCTTTTCACCTGCTGTACCCACCTGTCCCGTTGAACACAGAAGCACCAACCACGACGCTATTCGCAGAAAATAATGAGTTAAAACCGGCATGGGCCCTAGTGGATTCATGATTTGTAAAAAATTCATGAAACACGATTGAAAGCATGGCGCAAGTCTATTGTCTCTGCCAGCGTGAACCCAGCTGCCGAATCAGGGCGTTAGATTGAAATGAAAATAAATTTCATTTTCCGATAGACCCGGAAACGCACAACCACTACCCAATAGCCTTTAAATCAAAGTGGCGGCTATGCCGCTCTTTTATAGGGTCTTCTGAGACCTTCAATAAGAGCCTGGCGAACCAATCAATTTCACCCTTTTTGAGATCGAAAAAAGAATTCCTCTACTTGGCTTTGAAAAGTCGATCCAATCTTCCACCAAATGTCTCTTAATTCTTTCATTCGAAAAGTATTTTTCAAACCCGCCGAATTGAAGTCTCAGGATGAAAGCTCGCCCTCCCTGGCGCCGGATAATGTCGAACCTCCTGCCACTAAGCCTCCTGCGTTTAGAGACTACTCCTTGTTTTGCGCCCGTATGAAACCCCTGGTTGAACAATACCAGACCCATTTTAAAAAACGACTTCATCAACTCCCCTTCCAACCGCTCATTTCGGTCATTCTGCCAGTATACAATCCGGAAATCCAGTGGCTGAGGACGGCGATTGAATCGGTTAGAAAACAGATATACCCTCGCTGGGAACTGTGTATCACCGACGATGCCTCGCCTAATTCCGAAATAAGGCTGCTTCTTGAGGAATACGAAAAATTATGCCCGAATATCCAAGTCGTTTATCGAAATGAAAACGGCCACATAAGCCAGGCCTCAAATTCCGCATTGAAGATCGCATCCGGAGAATTCATCGCGCTTTTAGACCACGACGATGAAATCCCTCCGCATGCACTAGCACGCGTTATCGACTGTCTTAATGAACATCCCGATGCTGCTTTGATCTATTCTGACGAAGACAAGATCGACGAAACAGGCACGCGATCCCAGCCTCACTTCAAATCTGACTGGAATCCAGACTTACTCTTGGGACAGAATTTCATAAGCCACTTTGGCGTGTATCGATTCTCTGATGTCAAAAAGGTCGGCGGATTCCGAACTGGCTACGAAGGCGCCCAAGACTGGGACCTGGCCTTGAGGATATCTTCAGAAGTCGAGCCAAGACAAATTATACACATTCCAGAAGTACTCTACCACTGGAGATCTATTGCCGGCTCTACCGCTAAAGACATTGGTGAAAAATCCTATGCCCACAACGCGGCTAGGAATGCAATTGAGGACCACTTCAGCCGCAAAGGGATCCAGGCGACACTTGAACCTGTCGACCGATTCTATTGGCGACCACGCTACATCCATGCTAATCCTAGCGTAGCGATCATTATCCCAACGCGTGATCGGATTGAGCTTCTGAAAGAATGTATTGATAGCATACGTTCAAAAACGAATTACCAAAACTACCAGATTGTAATCGCCAATAATGATTCCGCAGATGAATCGACTTTCCAATACTTTAATGAGCTAAGAACCTCTGGAATCGATATTGTTGATACGCCTGGCGAGTTCAATTTCTCTCGCATTGTCAATGCTGCAACCAGATCAAGAGAAGAAGAAATTATCTGCCTTCTTAACAATGACACTACCGTTATCGATGATAGCTGGCTGGATGAGCTTGTGATGCATGCAGTCCGAGACGAAATAGGTCCCGTAGGCGCGAAATTGCTCTATCCTCACGATCACGTTCAACATGCAGGTATTGTGCTTGGAATTGGAGGTATCGGGAGCGAAGCCTTCAAGTTTATCCACAAAACCGATGACGGCTATATCCACAGAGCCTTTCTAATCGGAAACTACAGTGCCGTAACCGGGGCTTGCATGGCTTTTCGAAGATCTGTTTGGGAAAGCGTGAATGGTTTCAACGAGCAAGACGTTCCCAATGCGTATAGCGATGTCGATTTCTGCTTGAGGTGTGGCGAAAAAGGATACCGATCTCTATTTACTCCTTTTGCCCAATTCTACCACGCTGAATCCGCCTCTCGCGGTCCCGACGATTCCGATGAATTTGAGAATGCGACTGCCTACATGCGAACCCGGTGGAGAGATAAAATAGCGAAAGACCCGTTCTATAACCCCAACCTCACAATCGACCGGGAAGACTTCACATTGGCCCCACAATCACGAGATTATTCTATCGAATGAAAATTTCGTTCATAATTCCGGTCTACAATCATATTGAGCTAACGCTTCAATGCCTTAGTACCCTCCAAGAGACTGTCTCGAATGTTGATTACGAAATAATTATTGTAGATGACTGCAGCGATGCGGAAACGGCACAAAAGCTACGATCCCTTGAGAAAGGGAATATCCGTGTCCTAAGAAATCAAGAGAATTATGGATACGCGAGATCCAACAATATTGGAGCTAAGAAAGCGAAAGGCACTTATATCTTTCTGCTTAACAACGATTTAGAATTTCCGAAAAAATGGATTAATCCCATGCTTTCCGGTTTGCGAAAACGCAAGGTCGGCATAGTAGGTAACGTTCAAATAAATGCCGCAACCGGGGAAATCGATCATTCTGGCTTTCTCTTCGATGGTAAAGGTACTTTGCGTCACAAGAAAACCCGTAATCTAAAAAGAAAGTTTACCCTTTTTCATGCGGTAACGGGAGCTTGCCTTGCCATTCGCAAAGAATTGTTCAACCAACTCGGCGGACTGGATGAAAAATACGAGAATGGCTGTGAGGACATAGATCTTTGTTTTAAGGCCAAAGAGCTCGGATGGAAAACAATCGTCGCCAATGAAAGCACGATCACCCATCACGTCAGTTCCACTCGCGGTATTAATAACTTGCGGAATGAACGCAATATGCGTCTTTTTCAGAACAAATGGCGTACTCAAATATCGACCACAATGGTCAAAGCCTGGCCTACAACGTATTTGCGAGGAGTTCTAAGTGGATGCGAAGCCATCTGTTGGCCCCAAGTCAGGGAGGCCATTTATGGCCTCTTTTCCCGCGATCGCCAAACTCCTAGCGGAAAACTGATTGTTGAAGCGAAACTCAAACGCAACGAAAGACACTGGATGTCTATTTTAGATGGAAAATCGGACGAGATGATAAAGGAAGGCTACTGGAGTGACCAAGGGACTTGGCAGGGAACCCAATTTTCGTACTCTGGACTCGAAAACAACTTAGACGATGAAAAAGGTAAATGGATAAAGGAGAAGGCAGAATTTCAGCTCGGAGCAGGCTTTTTTCTTTCAAGCATCCAAATAATTGGGACAATTCGACTTCCGAGCAAGGAAAGAGAGACTCACGGCAAGCTTGGACTTCGAATCACCACTAACTCTGCTGAGTCAAAAGACTACTTCCCGCTAGAGATGGGAGAATTCCTGCTCAATATTGAGGATGTTCCCGCACTACCAGAAAGTCCTTCTAAAATTGAATTCACCCTGCTGGGCGTGTCTAAATCGAATGCATACGCCTACTTTGGAAGAAAACTGTAAAACTGGTTTATCATCCCTAGGAAATTGCG
>JAUHWE010000356.1 GCA_030424825.1 Verrucomicrobiia bacterium | reverse complement strand
ATGGCGGACCTTCACGGTTCGCGGAAAGCCCCTTTATCGGATGTGACTAGACCGGTTGGGCTGGTTCCATTTGATCTTGGCAACCCAGACGCGGTTGTTGGCTCCGCGGTTTCTGAGACGATCGGTATCGCTTTCAACGCGATCGTTGGTTCGGGCTTCTTTAGGGCTGGCTTGCATCCATTCGGTCACGGTGACCCATGTTTCGGACTCGCTGATCTCGCTCACGCCAAAGTTCCCCAATCGAGCCCCGTATTCGGGAACGAGAATTTGCTCGGAATCGCGGATGACTTGCAAGCTGTCTGGGTCCACGCGGGCGATGAATAGGGGTGCCCGGTGCCGGGTGACGTGATCGTTGTCAGCGCCGCGTCGCGTGTAGACGAGAAAGAGGGCGTTGCTATGGGAAACCCAATGCTGCTGCGTATTGTAGTTACCCAGATCGGAACCATCGTCGAAGGTCCATTTCTTGGGCTGGCTGAACGAGAGGCCGTTGTTGCTCACCGATACGTAGCCATGGTCGTCATTCCGCATGGTGAGGAAGAAACGGTCGCCAAAATGAGCGATGGACGGCTCGTAGAGTCCGCGTCCGGCAGGATTAGTCAGTTCGGACCCGTGTTCCATGTATCGAATCTCCCCGTTTTCGTAGCGAGCCCGCATGACCGTAGTGGAATAATTGGTACCTTCTGGCTCTTTGAAGTAGAAAGGGACTAGTAGGTCGCCGTTGGGAAGGTCGAACCGCTGGGCGCAGCCGGCGCCGGCGTTTTCAAACTTTGGCAAATCGGGCAGCTCGACCGTTCGCCAGTCCGTCCAGCGCTGCGGTTCCGGTTCGTACACCGCGTAGGCGATTCCGCGCGGCCGAACGGGTTTCACGCGGTTGTCTTCATAGACCACCGTATGGCCGATGCCGATCAGCTTCTTTGATTGCGGATGCCATCGGGGCCAGAAATCGCAAACCGTGATCTCAAGGTCGTCCGAACCCCTCCAGGAAAACGGAACCCGAGCGAAGGAGGCATGCTCCTCGGGGTCTGTCCAAGTCTCTCCGCCGTTCTTTGTCCGCATTTCGTTGAGGGCGTAGAACACGTCCGACCCGGAGATATCCAGTTTCTGGAGCGTCATGACGACCAGCGGCGCTTTCCCGTTTTCAGGCGGCATCGCGCCCGCTCGGGCATGCACCCAGCACAGCTTTCCGTCAAATCCCTCGCGGGCCACCGTCAATTGAATGTCGTAGAGCGGGTCGGCCCAAACGTTGAAGGGAAGCAGGAGGAGAAGGAGTACCGAGACGATGCGATTCACAAACCGAACCTGTGCCCCTACAGTCGAAGGGTCAATGTTGTAACGGCAGATTCCCAAGGAACGCTGGGCCTACCAAGACTCGAATCCTGGTCTATTTTTTGCGGTAGCCCCGTTTCGCCTCCGCAATGTGATCATTCCTTCTTCAGGATGGGTTCGTTCCTGTCGTGCGTTTCGCTGAAGGAGTCGCGGAATGCTGAAATTTGGGTTGAAGCAGACTTTGGATTCAGCTTAGGGATAGGGTTCCTTGAATCGGTAAATACTCACCTTCTTCAACCAAAACTATTGTGAAACCCCGCTCCCTCGTATTTCTAGCCATCTTGTTAATCTTGATTCTATTCGCTCTGTCTTGGTTCAAGAGAACCTTGGATCCAGTGACAGGCCTCTACGTGCCAACCATGCACAGAGCCCAGGAAGGAGAAAGCGCCTGGGAGATCGTAGAGTCTCCCCACCTGAAAAATCTGCTATGTCTTTTGACCACGTAAGTCGCTTGAAACGACGAAGCTTTGTCAAGAAAGCCACTGCTTCGGTAGTGGCGCTGATCGGTTTGCGTGGAAGAGGCGTCAATGCGGGTTTTCTCGGTAGCTATGGAAAGAAAGTACGTCCGAGAATTTTGGAGTGGCTGGAGTCCATTCGCTACAAGAACGCGGGCTGGGGCCGGTGGAAATACAACACGGCTATGTCGCGAGACTACGCTTTGGAGTCATCGGCTCAGGTGATTTCCATTCTGGAGTCCCTAGACGCCTTGTCTGATGTTCCCCATTGGCAGAAGCAAGAGGGAATCGAGTTTTTAGAATCGTGCTTGGATGAGAAAACTGGATACTTAGTTGATCCATTGGTCGATGACGCGGATCACTCGGGTGGCAATCACAGTTGGGAGCACATATGGGCCCATGTGGACGGGGTAGCCCGATCTGCTCTGGAAAAGCTGGGTGGTTCATCCAAGCCAAAGGCCACCCATGCTGATGCTCTGTTCTACGATCTCAATGACGGAGCTGGGGTCGAGTGGCTGTTGGAGCAACCTTGGGAACGGCCTTGGATGGTGGCGGAACATATGCTGCGCGTCGTCAATGGTACTGGAATCAATTGCCTGAAGATCAACGGGACCCGTCCGAGTCCCGAATTGAGGAGCTGTTCGATGCCTACGAACACTGCATCCTAGACCCGGCTACCGGCATGCCGACAAAGCGCGGCTGCCGTTCCCGTGAGAACGCAATGGCAGGCGCCTTCAAAGCCTACATCGCCTACCAATTGGTGGGGCGGGAATTGCCCTTTCCCGAGCGAGCAGTAGATTTTGTATTGGAGCTCCAGAGGGGTGATGGATCATTTGGCGAGGATCCCCGGTCGACCCCAAAGCCGCTCACGATTCACTGGGATTCCCTTTGGGATTTGCGAGCGCTAAACCAGCAGCTCCGAAATAGCTATCGTTTTGACGATATCCGCGAAGCGGGCAATCGTTGCGCTACCTACCTGTTGGAGCGCCACTTGAAGTCTGATGGAGGTTTTTCCTACCAGCGGGACACCTGTATCGCCGTGCACAATTCAGTGACGGTGTCGCCCGCCTTGCCCATCGGTGACACGATTGGTACGGGCATGACTCTGAAGTGCTTTGCGTACGCTGATGAGTGGAACCAGATGTAATGATTAGCCCATACGGCGAGTCAACTGAAGCAAAATCATATCGCGCCACTTCTTGACTCCTGAGGGAATCGGGGACTATGCATTGTCTATGCCTACCGCCTTCACCAATCGCAAAGAGAGCCTGGCCGAAGCCCGGCGTGACACGACGGACTGGAACGCCCTGACCCGTGAGGAGCAGATTCGCTCCATTGAATTGGAGGGATATGTGGTTCTGCCGGATCTCTTGAATCCCGAAACTTTGGATACCATTGGAGAGGAGCTGGGTCGGCTTCCGGCTAAGGCAGTGGACTACAGTCCGCATCAGAAGACGTTCTCCAATGTCCAGTGGACCAACTCGCCAAGAGCCATTGAAGCCATCGCTCTCCCGGCGATGACTGAATTTTTGGGCGACCTATTTGGGGACGCGCTCATTTGCACCTCCTGCAGCTACACCTGCGCCCATCCGGGGCATCCTGGAATCGTGATTCATACCGACTCCCAGCCCTACGGGTCCAAGATCTTCGGCGTTCAAGCCAGCTCTCCGGTATTGGCTCGGGTCCTCTTCTACCTGGACGATCTGACTCCGGAATGCGCGCCCTTTAAAGTGATCCCTCGGTCCCATTTGTCCCTGCACCGCGACGGCAATCCCTACAACCGCTACCTGAATCATCCCGAAGAACGCATGGTCACCTGCCGTGCGGGCTCCGCCGTGGTCATTAACCAGAAGGTGTTTCACGGCAACTATCCCAACCACAGCGACCGCTTGCGCCGGATGCTGGCCATCGCCTACCGCCCCGCTTGGGCCGGACCCATTGGTGAAGTGGATGAGCGCGATCCCGAGCTGGTGGCGACGCTTCCCGAACACATCCAGCCCTTATTTCGCAACCTCAACACCCGGTCCATTGATTTCGACGTCCCCAACCGTCCCGACAACATGCGGACCAACGCCGAAGGTATCGCTCCCAGTCGATGGGGAGTGGATTAGGGGGTACACAGTGACTCGCTGGATTTATGGACGAGGGTGGTTTTGCGTCTGATTGTCGAGAGGAAGCTAGGGTATATTGCAGGATATCGCAATTGGTAAAATTGCTGGATGGGTAGAGTTTAAAAGCAACGATGTCTCAGCGAGGAAAAGCACCGCTAAGCCTGCGCTGCTGACAGTTAGCCAAGTCTAATCGTCACATCGATCGCTGCGCGTCAGATTTTCGTTTATGGATTGTAGCAGATCCGCAATCTTCGCACATGGTTCATTGGTTTTGAGGTTCGCGATTAACTGGGATGCTCGTAACCGGGTATCCGCGGTTCTGTTACTTTCGGTTAAAGTTCCACGAAGATAGAGCGGTCCTTCAGCTCTACTGGAAACGTTTCCACTTCGGGGCTCCCAGCCTCATTCGCTTCATCATTTGATCCGACATGAATGGGATAACGCGCTGTTTTCACCTGGTGCGGGTTGAAGATGCTGCGTCCTGTTTTGACATCGAACTCCCAACCGTGCCAGGGGCAGCGGATGATCTCCCCTTCGCGTTCTAGCCGGAACTCGCCTACATCTGAAGGCGGACAGTAGCCGCCAAGGGTTCCCTGGCACAAGGGAGCAAATTGGTGCGGGCACACGTTGAGTAGCGCGTAGTATTTCCCATGGATATTGAATACTCCGATCGACTTCTTCCCGACTCGTATGATCCGGCGGTCACCGGGACGCAACTCTTGTTCTTGGCAAACGTAGTGTAGTTGTTTCATCAGGATGACATTTGACGATCGGCGACCGCTCCTTGAGTTCCATCGGATTCCTCCGCATCGAACCCATACAGTTCCGCCGCGTTTCGATAGTAGATTCTTTCCGACAGATCCGGAGACAATTTCGGCATTCCATGCAAGGGCGAATCATTGTCCCAATGAGGATAGTCGGAGGAAAACAGGACCGTCTTCTCCGCATGGATCATTTCGAATAGCGCATCCAGGTGTTTCGGGTTTTCCGGTTCCTCGATGGGTTGAGTGGTGAACCGCAGGTGATCCCAGGCGTATTCACTGGGCAACTTCTTAACCCAGGGGACCGTGGAACGCAGGGCTTTCCAGTTCTTGTCTAGTCGCCACAAGACGCCGGGAATCCAGGCCAGGCCACCTTCGATACAGATAAAACGTAGTTTGGGGAATTTTTCGAACACGCCTTCGCAAAGGAGACTGACCACGTGGCCCATATAGTTTTGGGGAATGTTGGTGTGCCATTCGAGGTAGGTGGAAGGGTCTCCCGCAGCGAAGCCATGGGCCAATCCTCTTGTTTCCGTGCCCGGATGGGTGGATACTGGCAGGCCGCATTCCGAAGCGGCTTCGTAGATCGGCCAATAGAATTTCTGGCCGAAGGGAATACGAGCTCCGCTCGACATGAGAACCTGAACCATTTTCGGATGATCAGCCCAGCGGTGAATCTCTTCGACGGCTGCTTGTGGATCCTGAGGCGTGACAATGATCGCCCCATAGAAGCGATCGTCCGCATTGAGCCATGTGTCTGCCAGCGCCTCGTTGTAAGCGCGGGCCAAGGCTCCCGCGTAGTGGACATTTGAATGAACTCCCAACCCGAGAATCCGA
>JAUHWE010000355.1 GCA_030424825.1 Verrucomicrobiia bacterium | reverse complement strand
GGATAAGAAGAACATTTTTGTGGATGCTGGCATTGATGTGAAAAAAGTATCGATGCGAGCTCCCTGCCGCGTGCGGGCTGAGCTTATGCTGTCCGAGCGGTTTGCGGATGTGCTCGAGATGAAGTTTACGACTTCGTCGATGACCAATTTACAGCGATCCGCACAAGCTGTCTCGGACATGCAGTATTCTGCGGTACAGTCCGAGATTCAGGTATCGATGTTGAGTGCCCAGTTGGAAGGGGATCCACTCTCGCCAGACGCGAGCGCCTCAGACATGGCGATCCAGTCCCAGATCGAGGATGTTCAGCAGGACAACTCCGATTTTCAGTCGAGCATGCAGGACAGTCTCGACATGGGGACATTCGAGGCTGAAGAGCTTGCGGATACCATCCATGTAAAGGGGACACTCATCCCCAAGAATGATTTGCCAGGCGCTTATTGCGTCGTTGTGGTCGACCACGACATTCAGGATTTAGAGACAGGTGAGATCGAGGGGAGAGGGCGTTTTGCGCGAGCAAAGTACATAGGCGACTTGCTGGCTGAGGAAATTGTCGAGCTGCGTGTTCGCGTATCCACCGGCGAATTCAACAAAGAGACTGCGGACTACCAGATGCATCTATTCACTGGGGATGGAGAGCAAGTCGCGCTCAGCAATTCGCGTGGGCTAAAGCCATTGACTCCGCAGGAGGTTGCTACCTTCAAAGAGCTCTCCGCGAAGACCTCGTTGCGGAACAACGGCTAATACGTTTCTTTTGCTGGAAAGGCCAACTGGATAACGGATCGCGGCATTAACCTATGTCGTAATGAATCTCCGTGGTTTCTAGATGTCTCTAGCGTTGGCGGCCGCCTTGTTAGGGAGTGCTTTCTTGTATCCGGCTTTGGGAAGCGACGAGAGCGGGATATATCTTTTCCAAGGGTGCACGTTGAGTGCCAAGCAGGGGAAAGCCTGTTTTTCGGTTGTGCGAGAGGATAGTCGCAGGATTCACGTCAGTACTGGTTCGCGTATCGTGCGAACAAGCGATCTAAGTCTTTGTTGAACGGAGCCCGAAAGGGTGATGAAATTCATTGCATTTGTATTCAAGAAATGGAGAGGAAGTCGCCCTGAGCAAATCTCGATTTGCGTGCCTCCTTGTTCTCAAACGGGCAAATACTCTTAGATGGCCCGAGGCATTTGGGGTCTCAACTCAAGATTCGTTTCCAGTAGGATGATGTTCAACTCTGGTGCTTGCTTGTTGGTTTGGGTTTTCTTAGCTTATTGACTATGGGTTAACGGATCGTTGTATTGCCCATTCGTTGTGTCGGACTGAAGTCACTCCGGTGCTCAGCCCCTTCTCTCTATGACAAATTTGCCTCTCCCCATGCTGTCCTTGATCGCGCTGATACCCATCGCGATCGTAATGCTCTTTCTTGTCGTTCTTCGATGGCCTGCGAAAAAGGCGATGCCTCTGGCTTATGGGGTGACGGTAATCATCGCCTTTGTTGTTTGGAGTACGCCAATCGGTCAAATATCTGCTGCCAGTATTCATGGGCTGGTTACTGCAGTCAATCTACTCTTTATCGTGTTTGGAGCAATATTGCTCTTGAATACCCTAAAAGCTTGTGGCGATATTCACGCCATACGGCAGGGTTTTGTCGACATATCCCCAGATCGGCGCGTACAGGCCGTAATCATTGCTTGGCTGTTTGGTTCCTTTATTGAAGGGGCGGCAGGGTTTGGCGCTCCTGCGGCGATTGCAGCGCCGTTGTTGGTGGCTATCGGCTTTCCTGCCATGGCTGCGGTTGTCGTGGCATTAATTATACAGAGCACGCCCGTTTCGTTTGGAGCAGTGGGAACGCCCATATTGGTTGGAGTTAATACGGGATTGTCGGGTCAGCCAGAAGTTCTCGCATTGGTGGAGTCGCTCGGTATGTCTTACGAAACCTATTTAAAGGTTATTGGAGTCTCGGTAGCCACGTTTCATGGGATCGTCGGGACTTTTGTGCCACTAGTGATGGTGGCGTTGATGACGAAATATTTCGGTAAGAACCGGTCCTTCAGAGAAGGATTGGCCATTTGGAAATACGCATTGTTTGCGGGTTTGGCCTTTACGCTTCCTTCCAACCTTCTTGCAAGATTGCTGGGACCTGAGTTTCCCAGTTTATTGGGAGCGCTGATTGGGCTTTGTCTCGTCGTTCCGGCTACGAAGGCTGGACTGTTTCAGCCAAAGAAGAATTGGAGTTTCCCGGATGAGGGGGAATGGGAGTCCGAATGGAAGGGCGAGCTCCAAGTGGACTCGCACGACCATGAAAGCAAAGTTTCGGGGGCCCATCTGTTCAAGGCGTGGTCTCCCTATCTTATTGTCGCTTGCCTGTTGGTGATTACCCGTACGGTTAAGCCGGTAAAGGCATTCATCACCTCGGATTCGATGACCGTGGGTTGGGCAGATATTTTTGGGAGTGGCATCTCCACCAAGTCCCAACCGCTCTATCTGCCTGGGTTTATTTTTCTTGTTACGGTTGTATTGTGCTATGCGATTTTTCGAATGAATGGAGACCAAATAAAGCGGTCTTTGAGAGAGTCGGGGAATACGCTTTTAGGAGCGGCTAGCGCGTTGGTTTTTGCCGTACCGATGGTGCAGGTATTCATCAATTCCAAGTCGGACCAGTTAGCGCAAATGCCCATTGTTTTGGCCGACGGTATATCTTCATTGTTCGGGTCATTGTGGCCGTTGGTGGCTCCCACGGTGGGAGGGATCGGCGCGTTTATCGCCGGAAGTAATACGATCAGCAATATGCTTTTCTCATTTTTCCAATTCAGTATGGCCCAGAAAATTGGAGCAACCGAGTCGGTGGTCGTAGCGCTTCAGGCGGTGGGGGGAGCGGCGGGAAACATGATCTGTGTGCATAATGTCGTATTCGCTTCGGCAACGGTGGGGCTGCTCGGCAAAGAGGGTAGTGTGATTCGAAAGACGCTCTTGCCCATGTTGGGTTACTCCCTATTTGCAGGGGGTCTTGGATTGTTGTACATGAATGGCTTCGGGGCGAATGTGGGTACCGTTGTGGTGCTCCTCTTCACGTGCCTTCTGGTTTGGCTGATTGCTCAGGGGGTTAAGGCGGAAAAGGACGAGCTCGCTTCGAGCTCGGATACGTAGAAATTCGAATTGCGCCTTTCGGTCTCCAAGAGAATTAGCCCAGCGGTTTGGTGAATAGATCTGGTGAAGCCGATTAGGATTCGTTAGATTAAAGGTTGCTGAAACCTTTTAGAGCTTGGGAATTCCACTGGGCCGCGTCTCAAACTCCTTGAGGGCGGCTTCTTTGTCGGATTCCGCAATGACCCCTTTCTTTACCATTAGACCGGCAACCGATGGGGCAATCGTTTGGGCAGCCGCAGTATCAAGAACGAGAGAGCGGGTCCTTCTTGAGAGAACATCTTCGAGGGTGAGAGGCATTTCGGTCTCAATGCTCGCTTCGATTTGTTCGATGCTGTAAGGAAGGTTTGGATGCACGAATTCGTTTTGAGCGGAAGGCTGGCTCGTGGCAATCTGCAGATTCTTGGTGACACACGTTCGTGCTTCAAGATTGGCGGAAACTTCTGCCCGATTGACTACATCTTCGCCCATTTTGCGATAGGTTGTCCATTTGCCACCCGCTATAGATACGAGCCCGGAATCAGAGATTTCAATGTAGTGGTCCCGCGACAGTTGCGCGGTAGACCCTTTTCCCGATTTGAGGCTAACAAGGGGACGCAGCCCCGCGTACACGCTCTTTATGTCCTCTTGTTTTATCGTTATGTCCAAATAGTTTTGGGCGTTCTCCACTATGAATCCGATTTCTTCCGGGAAAGGCTGGGGATCAGTCTCGATGGTATTAACGGGCGTGTCTGTTGTTCCGACAATGACTCGGTTGTGCCATGGGATGGCGAAGAGGACTCGCCCATCCGTTGTTTTTGGCACGATGAGAGCCGAGTTCATAGGAAGTTTTTCCCGATCTAGAACGATATGGGCTCCTTGGCTCGCTTTGATTATGCTGCCTGCTGCTTGATCGTCGAGTTTCCGTATGGAATCACTAAATACACCGGTAGCATTGATAACGCATTTCGCCTTGATTTCGAAACTCTTCCCATCTCGGGCATCCACGCAGGTGGCGCCTGAAACTTTCCCGTTGTTTTTGGTAAGTTCTTCCACCCTGATGTAGTTCAACGCTAGGCCACCTTGCTGCCAAATGGTGGTAGCGAAATCGATCGCCAGACGCGCATCGTCGAATTGCCCGTCCCAGTACCGCACCCCTCCATTGAGGTTTTTGCTCCTCAGTTTTGGGATGGCTTTCAAAGCGTCTTCTTTGTCGAGCAACTTGGTACTCTCGATCCCCAAGTCGCCCGCGAGCCAGTCATAGAACTTGAGTCCCGTTGCGAAGTAGGGACCCTCCCACCAATGTTGGCTAGGTATGATGAACGATAGTGGTTTAACCAAGTGTGGCGCGTTTTGAAAAAGGAGGCCCCGTTCTCGAAGCGCGCCTTTCACTAGAGAAAGGTTTCCCTGCTTTAGGTAGCGAACCCCTCCGTGCACAAGTTTCGTGCTCCTGCTCGAAGTCCCTTGAGCAAAGTCTCCCCGCTCGAGTAAAACCGTGCGGTGGCCCCGTGAAGCCGCATCCAGCGCTGCGCCTAGACCCGTTGCCCCACCTCCGATTATGAGTATGTCCCAATCTTTTTCTGAAGCGAGTCTCTCGAGGCCGTTTTCGCGATTCATCAGTATTCGGGATTATCAGACAACCAAGACGATAGGCCAGAGAAATTTGGGTAGACTGACCGGTCCAATCGGTGGGTATTCACCGGTTGAGGGCAGGTAGGGTTTGTTTGGGCTAATCTGGAAGCGCTACTTGTTCTTCTCGATCTTGGTCAATTTCGTTCCTTCGAGCGAAAGATTCGCCATAAGGCCTTTGTTGCCGAAAACGAAGCCAACGATAGGCTGATTGAGAGATTTCATTTCGATTTCACCCCCTGTTCCCAGAGTCGCGATGGCTACGCTGCCATCTACGCCAAATTCCCAACCTTCGCTGTGGCGAAAACTGTCCAGATCGGTCTGGTCCATAAAAAGGATGATTTGCCGCTTGGTTTGCACGCCAAGCTGGAGACCGAAAGACGCCGCTGCGGTGCTGTAGTACTGGACTTTTTCGCCGTTGATGATGAGCGCTCCTTCACCATACTCCCCTCCAATTCCAATACCGGCCTTTCCGACCGAGGGGAAGACAAGCATGGCCTTGGACTTTTTCGCTAGCTGCTTGCCCGCGCTCGTTTTGGTGTAGAACTCTTCAATCGCTTCATCGATTCGCGCATCAAGCACGATTTTTCGAGCCGCGACAGCCTGTGGCACGAATGTGAGGATAAAAAGGGCGGTGATCCCGATCGTCTTCTTCATGGAAATGGGTGTGGTTACGTTTCGTTTTGTCGAGCTTTCCCGCTGTGGGCGCATTCGCCGCTATCAGAGGATTACTTTTGCGGTCGAGTCAATCTACTC
>JAUHWE010000354.1 GCA_030424825.1 Verrucomicrobiia bacterium | reverse complement strand
GGTTCGGTAGGTTGAATCGATGTGCGGGATGAGCTCGTAGACAAAGACATCCTCTCCCATCGAGTTCTTTGAAGGATAGTTGTAATGGCTCACCGCGCCGCCATTAACAAAGACATAGATGGCAGGAGCGACCTTTCCGGCTTTCATCGCTTCATAAATCGGGTTGGCGAGCTTGATGCTTTTGGTTTCACTGCCGGGACGGCCGCCATGCAGGTAGTAAATGACTGGATACCTCTCCTTGGCATTCTTCAAGGCATTGTACTCGGGAGGGAGAAAGACACAGTATCCCACGTCAACTCCCATCGAAGGGCTCTTGAAGGCATGATGCGAAACCCCCTTCGGCGCTTCTCCCTTGATCGGATTCACCCAACTAAACGGTGGTATTTCCTTGTCTTGAGCGATCGTTGTGGCGGTCGTAGTCAATAGGGTTAGTCCCCAAAAAACGGTATTTCGAATCACTCTCTTCATATTTTGAAATCTAGTGCGGCAAATGATAGCGGCCCTAGTCCGAGCCGCCACAATAAAATGCCGTAAAATAAGACGCTTCGAAAAATGGTAGCGGGCGATCTCCGAGCACCCAAACAAATTCAATCGAAGTAACGGGCGCTCGGAGATTGCCCGCTACCTGAACTACCATCGTCAGGACTGCACACTTTGCCAATTCGCAAGAATAGACCTAAAAATTTCCGAATTCAAGTAGGGCAAAGACATACCTTTATGAATCTCCTTTGTGAAACGCTCTCTCAACTCAGTCCCCATATAAAAAAGGAGCACACCGCAATACCGATCACGAATGACGCTGCTACGGGAAGCCGTTTTTCCTTTTGCCGCAATCCCATGTAGAGCGAACTCGCAACTAACAAAATCACCCCGACCGCCAAGGCATCGATGCAAAAACCCCAAATTCGGGTCGGCAGCCAATCCCGTACGGATTCCCGCTCCCCCCAGATTGGACGTACTCCCGAAAAGGTGTGTAGATTGCCCAGCATTTGACCGACATTGCCTTCAACGTGCGTCACTTTAGCCAATCGCGTTTCTAGATCCACATTAACGAAAGTCCGTTCGTCCGGTCGCATAGCGATAAAGGCGAATTGACCCGGTTTCTGGTCCTCTCTGAATATGGCCTCGCCGATCAACTCGAGTTGCCCCATCAAATTCTGCGCCTTTGACAAAGGGTCCCCCGATTCCGGCATCTCGACCTGCGTTTCTAACGTCGCTCGCTGGGGCTGGCCACCGAACCACTTGGGGTGATTCAAGAATAATCCTGATACGGAAAACAGCCACAAGAATAAGAGAAGATACAATCCCAAATAGATGTGGATCTTCTTGTTCCATTTTTCGAATACTTGCGAGGACGCGCTCATTAGACGAGTAGCGAATAAAGGATGGTAACAAACGCGAATGCCCCCGAACCCAAGGCGATCAAACCCGCTTTTTGCTCCGACCTTAAAACGGACCACAAATAGATTCCTGTCACCGTAAGAAAAAGCGTAATATACACCGTCGAGTCTGCGACCCATCCCCACATTCGGGAAAAGATCCAACTAGGCGACTTATGAGGCCCAGGATTCAAGTGAAGATAGCGCAACGTATCCATCAAACCAAAAACGCGATCAGAAATCACCGCTTCCTGACTTTCCACATCCACATTGATGATTTTTGCGTTGCCCGGTTTCGCGACTCGTATGGTTGTCTTTCCATTACGTACCTGGCCCCGACCCACGACTTCTCCCGTCAGGTCCAATTGCGCAAGCACACTCTCCACCAAAGCCGGCCCCTCCAATCCTTCCTCAAGAACGACCGAAACCGTGGCATCCTGAATTAGCGGACTAGGAGTCACTCCATGATTCAGCAAAATAGTGGTAATCGCAAAAATCAAAAGCAACGGGCTTGCCACGATCCCTAGATAAAGATGCAACTGCCGATTCCAGCGGTAGAGCAATCTAGATTTTCGCGGGGTGTCGTCGATCATCTTTGTTAAATTCTATTCACACATTGAGTCACACTTAGGTCCCAAATGTTGAGGCATCGATCGCAACACCCCTAAAAGACATCGTCAGAAATATCACTCGTAAAACCTCTTCGCGAAGTCCGTGCCTCTACCCGATATATGCGATCACACATACGCCAATTTCGGCACCTCGAATCCGCGGGTGTTTTGATCTTTCATCAGGGCATTGGCCTTTTTCGAATAGTTCCCCTCGTGCCGCTCGGTCTCGGGATCGAAGCTAAGCCAGGGACCAACGGTGTAGGACCTGCCATTTTCGGCAAGACCGACTCCATCGGCCATTACATCGTGCAGCCTTCCGAAATGCTCAGCTGCATCGGCATCATCCCCAAAACGTCCGGCCTTCGCATTGAAGGGCACCCGTTTCCCAAGACGGTACGAGTTATTCATGAGATGCCCCAGGACGCAGCCATAATGAGCATCAGCCGCATTACCATTAGCCATTTCGGGGTCACCTGCCCGGCAAGCCGCAACGAAGCTGCCCCAATTTCCACCGGGAGTTACGTTACCTGGCTCTATCTCGATTTTCTCACCTGTTTTGCTTCCTTTCGCGAAATACTCTCCTCGAACGATCTTCCCTCCGTCCTCAAAGTAGTACTCGTTCTCAACTTGGCGCTGATATCCCTCGTAGTTCACGTTGCGCACATTGAAATATACGTACTGCCCATTTGGATACTCCGCCAGTCCGAACATTGTATTGGGCGTTTCTCCCTGGTCGTTCCATTTAAAGCGTCCGCCAATTGCCCGAGCTCGAATCGGATGGGTCATTCCCTCGTCAATGGCCCACCGTGCCACATCCAGCTGGTGAGTGCCCTGATTGTTCAGCTCTCCGTTACCGGTTTTCCAAAACCAGTGCCAATTATAGTGGGCCAAATTTGCGTTGTACGAATCCAGTACGGCCGGTCCTCGCCAGAGATTCCAATCCAAATTCGAAGGGGCGTCGCTGTTAGGCTGAAAGCCGATTCCTTCCCGCGGCTTACAGGCATAGCCATATGAGATTTTCAGTCTGCCAAATCGTCCTGCCTGGATCATCTCGGTAAGACCTGCGATTTCCGGTTCGCTACGGCGTTGCGTTCCATGCTGGACCACTACGCCGTATTTCTTCTGCGCCTCCATCGCGATTCGCCCCTCCTCGATGTCGTGGCTCATCGGCTTTTCCACATAGACATGCTTTCCTGCCTGGGCTCCCCAAATGGTCATCAGCGAATGCCAATGGTTGGGTGTCGCAATCGATATGGCATCCAGAGTCTTGTCTTCAAGTGCCTTGCGAACATCGCTCAAGCCTTTGGTCTTGAATCGTCCCGCAGAGCGTTCGCGGAGATCCTTAAGCCGGGCAGCGAGCACGTTCTTATCCGGGTCCACCAAATAGACGATTTCCACGTTCGGCTGCTCCAGCCAACCGCTTATGTGGCTCTTGCCGCGACCGTTTAGGCCGACGACTGCGATTCGCAATCGGTCATTCGCTCCGAATACTTTTCCCGAAACCTGCGTTCCGGCGATAAAGAAGGACGCGCTGGTTAGCGAGGCGCTTTGAATAAAACGGCGGCGGGTGAATGAGCTCATTGGGTTCTTTGGGTTAAGGTTGAAACGATTCCCTAACAAAACGCTAAGCGAGCGGTAGGTCAATATCGAGTTGAGGCATCGAGCAACCCAGGCAAATATGACGGCTCGGCACGCAGTAGTGCCCCTTTTCACGGAGCACACAGATCGGAAGCGTATTGTCTCGGCTATTTCTAAGAAACTGTCCAAAAAGTTGGTTTATGTGGATTCTTCTGTAGGGGCGTCGCTTGCGGCGACCGCTCAATTGGCTAGAAACATCTAACAATGCGGTCGCCTCAAGCGACGCCCCTGCAAATATTTGATTTATGGGACAGTCTCTAAACCCATGACCAATCAAAACCTATTTGGCGAATCCCAACCTATTCCCGATATCGTCGGGACTAGCGACGACAGAAGCGATGTTGAACAATATTCCCCAAGACTACAGAAGCCGGTTGCTTAACGGGATCAATTGATATTTAGTCTCCACTTTCTCGATGAACCTACGAATCAAAACCGCCACCTGCCTCTCAATCCTTCTCTTCGCTTCTACCTTAGTGCTGGCCGGACCGCAGATTACTGTGGTCGAAACGGATGACGCTCTCCTCCTCCAAAAAGGAGTTCAAACCATCCTCCGCTACAACAAAGCGATCCAGCACGCCCCGCCGGGCATGGATTCCATCTACTCCAGCAGCGGATACCTTCATCCTGTATTCACACCAACCGGACAAGCCGTTTCAGGCGCCTTTTCCGAAGATCATGCGCACCAACGGGGAATCTTCATGGCCGGTACCAACACGATGTTTCGAGGCAAAAAAGTCGATTTCTGGAATATTCACCAAAAGTTGGGCCGCACCGAACACGCCAAGACACTTTCCACAGGTACCTCCAACGGATCCGCCTCCTTCACTGTTCTACTCAACCACGTGGCCATCAACGAGAGTGCTGAAACAATCGTTCTGCACGAAATCTGGACGGTCACTGCTCATCAAACCTCTGGTGAGTACTTCGTTTTCGACATCGAAAGCAGCCAACGCCTCGCAACCAAAGATCCCCTCTTATTCAAGGAGTATCACTACGGCGGCATGGCACTGCGGGGAAGCAATCTCTGGACACCACTCGAATCGAATCCTGATGGTACCTGCGAGTTTCTCACCAGTGAAGGGCACAACCGCATCGAGGGCAACCACACCCATCCCCGCTGGGTCTCCATGAACGGGGTCGTAGACGGAACCGCCGCCAATATCACCGCCCTCTGCCATCCAAACAACTTCCGCTTTCCTCAAGCGGTACGCATTCACCCCAAGATGCCCTACTTCACCTTTGCTCCCATGTTTGACGGGGAATTCTCAATACAGCCCGGCGAAACCTA
This sequence comes from Verrucomicrobiia bacterium, assembly GCA_030424825.1. Classification (GTDB taxonomy): domain Bacteria; phylum Verrucomicrobiota; class Verrucomicrobiia; order Opitutales; family Opitutaceae; genus Pelagisphaera. Next base: position 586 of record JAUHWE010000354.1, on the reverse strand, counting down.
CACCTCCCAGTATCGCTACCTAGTAACATCTTCCAAACCAGACGGCGAGTGGATCGAGCAACAGTGGGCTAGGTATACAAAGTAGCAAGTCGCTCAACTAGCAAAGCGGAAACACTTCGATAAAACGGCACCCCCAATGAAAGTCTACACTTGCCTCACCGGTCTCATCACCCTGATCCTCGCCTACGCCTGTGCGCCGCAACCGTCGGCGGTCACACTCTCTCACGGCCTAGACGCCTCTGCAGGCGACCTCGATTGCTACATCGTCTCTACGCCAACGGCTACCTACTACTTGGAAAAACAAGGGGGTGGGCTCTCAAGCATGCTGGACGTCGATGGCGTCGACTGGCTTGGCTTTCACAAAGAGCCGGGTTCCGCCCACAAAGGTGAATACCGAGGCTTTCCGAACGCCATTCACAATCAGGACGGCAACTACTTCCATGCCCTCAATGCCGGAACGGAGCTTTCCACGTCTGCCATTGAAATCGAGTCCGACGACCACATCCGCATCGTCTTCACATCCGGCAACAAAAAGTGGGAAGGTCGTTGGGACTTCTACTCGGATCGCTGCGATTTTACGATGAGC
>JAUHWE010000353.1 GCA_030424825.1 Verrucomicrobiia bacterium | reverse complement strand
AAAGTGGGAACTTCTGATGGATCATGGCCTGACCTGCGTTTCCATCTCCAATCATCTGGTAGGGCAAGCGATCTGCGATCCCATCGATGATCGTCACAAAACCATTCTGCCCGATCAGGTCTGGGGCGATGGCGAACCGGAGGGGGTGCGAAAGCGCGCGGCCAAACATATGATAAACGCAGCGAAAGCCTGTAGAAAATTCATCGATGAAAAACCACAAGGTTCCGACGTTTTCCCGGCGGTGGTAAACGGGTTTACCGGATCTTCCATCTGGCATGCGCTCTATGCGTTTCCTCCGACCAGTCAGCAGTATTTGAAAAAAGGGTACGAAGATTTTGCCTCGCACTGGATACCGATCCTGGATGCCTTCGAGAAGGTGGATGTCAATTTTGCGCTCGAAGTCCATCCCACGGAAATCGCTTTTGACACGGTATCCGCTGAGCGTGCGATTCAAGCGGTAAAGGGTCACAAACGATTTGGATTCAACTACGATCCCTCTCATCTGGGTTACCAGGGGGTGGATTATGTGCAATTTATCCGGCGCATTGCCAAGCGTATTTACCATGTTCATATGAAGGATGTCTGGTGGGGGCACGGAGACGGATCCGTTGGAGTTTTCGGAGGCCATTGCGATTTCGGCGACCCGCGTCGTTTCTGGGATTTTCGTTCTCTGGGACATGGCGATATCAATTTCGAGGAAATCATCGTTGCCTTGAACGACATCGGCTACTCAGGCCCGTTGTCGGTTGAATGGGAAGACGCACGCATGGACCGGGTTCATGGAGCTGGTGAATCCGCTCAATTCGTCCGCAAGGTGGACTTTGCACCCAACACGGCCGCATTTGACGCGGCGTTTGATAATGACAACCAATAACGGATAGAAGCATGAATAGAAAATTACGCATGGGCATGGTTGGTGGAGGTATCGGTGCCTTCATAGGAAACGTGCATCGTCGCGCCGCGGCATTGGATGGACAAATCGAGCTGGTGGCGGGGGCATTTTCCTCCGATCCTGAAAAATCCAGGAAATCCGGTAGGGAACTCTACCTCGATCCCAGTCGCGTCTACGGCAGTTACCGGGAAATGGCCAGAAAGGAAGCCGCCCTTCCGGAGGACACGCGCATCGATTTTGTAACGATTGTCACGCCCAACAACAGTCATTTTGAGATCGCGAGGACCTTTCTGGAATCCGGCTTTAATGTGGTTTGTGATAAACCGATGACCTTTAATCTCGCCGAGGCCAGAAAGCTGAGAAACCTGGTCAGGAAAAGCGGCAAGGTGTTCGCCCTTACCCATAATTACACCGGTTATCCCATGGTCAAGGAAGCCAGGCAGATGGTGAAGAAGGGAAAGCTGGGGCGTATCCTGAAAGTGGTCACCGAGTATCCCCAGGGGTATGCGGTTGGCGACGTGGAAAATGAAAGCGCTACAAAAATCGCCTCCTGGAGGACCGATCCCGCAGTGGCAGGCCCTTCGAACTGCATGGGCGATATTGGCACTCATGCGGCCAATCTGGGATACTATATCACGGGCCTTGAAATTGACGAACTTTGTGCCGAGTTAACTGCTTTCATTCCTGGCAGGAAACTGGATGACGATGGCAATATTCTGCTTCGTTATAAAGGAGGGGCAAAAGGAATTCTCTACGCTTCCCAAATCTCCAACGGTGACGAGAACAACCTTAATATCCGCATTTACGGAACCAAGGCTTCCCTGGAATGGCACCAGGAGTACCCGGACGAGCTGATTGTGAAATATGCCAATAAACCGCGGCAAATTGTCCGGCGCGGAAATGATTATAACAGTCCGGCCGCAAAAATGAATACGCGGCTTCCCTTCGGTCATCCGGAAGGGTTTATAGAAGCATTCGCCAATGTTTATATCAATGCCGCCAAAGCGATTCGTGCCGAGGTAAACGGGCGAAAACCTCCGAACGCTCCGGACTTCCCCGATTTAGAGGACGGCGTGCGGGGCATGGCTTTTGTGGAAACGGTGGTCAAGTCGTCCAAGTCCAAAACAAAATGGACCCGAATGCTTCGCACCTAGCGGGAATGAAATCTAGGATTTTGGGCTCTTTGAGGCTGCGTCGCTGGTTTGTGGAAAGAGGTTTTTTTTGAAATCCGTCGGAGTATAGTTCCACCGTTTCTTGAAGACCCGGTTGAAGTAGGATAGATTGTTAAATCCTGACTCAAAGGCCGCGCTTGTAACCGAGTACTGTCCGCTCGCTATCAGTCTGCGTGCATTTTCAATCCGGAGACTGACTAGGAACGAGGAAAAACTGTGACCCACCGCCCGATTGAAGTGGCGGCTGAAAGTCGCCCGGGTCAGGCCGCAGGCATTCAGCGTGTCCCCGATGGTTATGTTGTCTTTAAAGTGGGTGGAGATAAACTGCACTGCCTTCTGAATGGAACGCTGGTAGGTGCTGGATTGATGTTGAGGCATGGAGCGTTTTGAAAGCGTTTCCTGTTCTTCCGGTTGGCCCTCGTTTATCGCATCCAGTATTTCCAAGAGCATGGCCAGTCGGGAAATCGGGGAAGAGGTGGCCGCATGTCGCAGGATGTGGGATAGCCTGTCCTTTAGTGTACCCTGAAACAGGAGTCCGTGAAGCGAACGTTTCCATAGCGGGGCAAGCAGGTTGAATTCAGGCAGTCCGGCGAGCGGGCTATCCGCCGAATTTCTAAATTGAATGGAAAGTCCGCTGGAAGATTCCAGTTTCCAATAATGGGGAAGCTGACTGCCGATCAGAACGATTTCCGGAGCTTTAAAATGTGAAATACTGTCACCGATAAATCGCACTCCTTCGCCGGCTAAAAAATAGGTGAGCTCTACCTGTGGATGATAGTGCCATTGGCTGCCCATGCCCGTGGAGGTGGCATTTTTTTGGTTGTGTCCGACGATGGGGTAAACTTCGTCCAGATTTTTGTCCCATCGAAAAATCCGTATGGATTCGCTCTGAGTTTCCTGAACCTCCTCAAACTTAGGTTTTTGGAGTGGAAGCGAGTTTTTACGAATCATAGGCATCTAAAAAGACTACTTTTTTGATGCTGACTGATGCGACAGTGTCAATTTCTGTTTGGAATTCCTCCACTGATTATGCCTGATGGCCCGAGTCAAATAGTGCAGAACCTCGATGTCGCTTTTGCGTCTACCAAAGTACGGTCGGTAAGGTAGTTTGTATGTTTTCCTTTTCGAGCGGATAGTGAATCGCCGCCCTCGCATTCGGGCGGCGACACTTTAGGAAATCAGCTTTTTGCTAGCATGTTGGAGAGAATGGAGATGAAGCCCTTCATTTGATCCATCGTCCCAATGCTAACTCTAGCCCATTCATCGTATTTACCAATGGGTACACCCGATTCTCGGGAACCACTGATGAGAATCCCGTTAGCGGCCATCGTGTCTCTGAGAACTTGCTGGTCGATTCCCGAATTGAAATAGACAAACGCTCCTTGTGGCTTTGCGTAGGCTACTCCGAGTTGGTCAAACGTGGTGGTGAGATACGTTCGCACCGTCTGGTATTTCTTCACGTTCGTCGAAAGATGCTCGGTATCCTTTAGAGCCTCTACTGCGGCGATCGCTGCCAGGTAACTTGGCCCACCCATGAAGAAGGGGTAGATTTTCGCCAGTACTTCGGGATTAGCGATTCCGTAGCCGATCCGGAATCCCGCGAGCCCATATCCTTTCGAAAAGGTCCTCGTGACGATCAGATTCTTTCGAACCTTTACAAGCGAAGCGCAGGTATTCAGGGCAAAGCTTGCGTCAGCCAATTCCAAATACGCTTCGTCGACGAACACGAGTATGTCTTCGGGCACTGAGAGAATAAATTTCTTTAGTTCATTCGCATCAGCCATTACTCCTGTCGGATTGTTGGGATTGCAGATATAGACAATCTTAGTGTTTTCATCGATCTCCGCTTTGAGACTGTCAAAGTCGTACCCCATGTCGTCCGACAGTTTCGCAAACTTCAAGTCGCCACCGCGTTCGGCGAATTTTCGAATAAGCTGAGTATAGCCCATTTCCGTAGTAACCACATTGACTCCTGGCTCGGCAAAGGCCAACGCGGTCATCATTAACAACGGGCCGGATCCGGCAGTTGTTAGTATGTAGTCGTTGGGTACGCCTTCTTTCTTAGCGCACATTTCCACGAGGTTCTCGACATCGTTACGATTGTAGTAGCTTCCGCCATCCAGATACTTGATCATGGCAGCTTTGGCCTTAGGTGTGTAGCCAAATGCGTTCTCATTGCTACTGAGACGGATAGGACTGTTTTCCAATGTAGGTTCTGACGTAGCGAACCCAGGAGCAATCATAGCTCCGCTGATAGCCGCAAAGGCTAGAAGTCGTCTCATGGAGACGACGGTAGACATCTTTTTCATTTTATTGTTTTAACTGAAGCTGTATTCAATAGCAGAAGACATCGTCGTAGACTTAGCCTACTGCGAAATCTGACTAATGAGGGAGAGGACTTACGGGGTCAAGAAAAGAGTGGTTCAATACGTTAACAATTGCGACGGCTCTCTGGCACCGTATTGAAAACGCTCAATACTCGAAAGAAATTCAGTCGAGTAGTGACTAGATACATCGCCGTCCCGATTGAATGATCAATATAGGGCATGGCGACTTTTCGATTGATCAATTTAGCACGTTAAAGGGAGTGGAATTGAAGCAGGCATGAACTATGCTGTCGGATGACTCTTATAAAAAGATGTCTACTTCTATACAGTCTCCAAAATGGGGAGCAGTTTTGCTTGCCTTGTTGCTATCGCTTTCCTTCCCGGGACTTCAATTCGCGCTCGAACCACCCATTTACAATAGCAAGGAAACCAGCCATCCTGAGACGGGTTTAAATGGAATGGTCTCAAGTAGGGAGTATCTTGCGACGGAGTCGGCGTTGGAGATCTTAAAAGGTGGGGGAAACGCGATTGATGCTGCGGTAGCCCTTGGATTTGCTCTGGCCGTTACGAACCCTCAGGCTGGAAATATTGGAGGAGGTGGATTCATGCTTGTCCATTCGGCGGAGACAGGTGAAACAGTAGCGATCGACTATCGAGAGAAGGCTCCGCTGGCAGCGACTCGCGATATGTTTCTAAGCCCGAACGGCGAGGTTGACAAAGAGCGTTCGCGATACAGTCGCCTGGCTGTTGGGGTTCCTGGTACGGTGGCAGGACTCAGCCTAGCGCTCGAGAAATACGGAACCCTTTCATTGGCGGATGCGCTAGCTCCTGCCATCCGATTGGCCCAAGACGGATTCCCAGTGGGCGAGGATCTCTATGAGTCATTAAAGATAGGCAAAGAGCGCCTCGCGTTGGCGGCGCCGCATGCGATTAAAATTTTCTACGGAGAGGATGGTAATGCGATTCGCCCCGGCCAGATCTTGAAGCTCCCAGAGTTAGCAAGCTCGTTGAGACTAATCGCAAAGAACGGCCCATCCGCGTTTTACGAAGGCAAGATTGCGGATCTTATAGTCAATGATATGAACGCCAATGGCGGCATTATTACCAAGGAGGACTTAAGAAAGTATCAACCGA
>JAUHWE010000352.1 GCA_030424825.1 Verrucomicrobiia bacterium | reverse complement strand
TCGGACCGGGAGCTTCGGGGGCGCGGCTCGAGGGCTCGAAGCAGTTCACGAAGGAGATCTGTGACCGCCACCGCATCCCGACCGGTGGCTGGCCGGGTCTGCGTGGTGCGGTCCGAGGCGGGGGCGCGTTCTGAATTTCGTCAGACGCCACCAGATAATCGATACGTGGCTGGAGCCAATCTGCTAGTTCGTCGCCACCTTCGAAGCTTCTCAGCAGAGGGAGGAATTGTTTTGCGGGTTCAGCGTAGGGGGCAAGGCTTTGAGCGTCGCCATCGGCTAGCGAGGACTCGATCGTGGCGAGAAACTGCGTGATCTCCTCGAAGGTGGGCAGGCGGTACTCTTCTTGAATCTCGGATGGGGCCAGTGTTTCCCATAAGGCTTGGCCCGCATCTAGCAGCGCTTCCCATTCGAACTCGTCTGAGCTTTCCGGCTCCTGTGCGGGAAGAGGGGAGGCTGAACCGCATAGCATCACCAGCCAAGTGATCCTGCAAATGCAGCGGAAGCAATCGGCGCCAATATGGGGTTTCGATAGGCAGGTGAGCATGGGTCCGAACCGGATTCCAGATTGAAGGATCGTTCTTTACTGAGGCCCGGCTACGACTTCTGGGCGGGGATGAATTTAGCGAGGACGGAGCCGATGATCGCCCCGCCGATTATTGCGTAAACAAGGTTGGAAAGCTGCCAGCTCATAGATTGTTGCCACCAGACTGCATCGCCGATCCTGGCCGCGAACGCGCCTGTCGTAGCGACGAGAGCAACGAATCCGACACGAGCGCCGTAGCCGGATTTTTTGCAGATCTGCTTGAGCAACAAAGCCATAAGGATGCAATAGATCCAGCCGTGGAGGAAGCCGGTGCCCATCATTGACATCGGGTTGGGGTTCCCGTCACGCTTGATGTGGACCATCGCGATGGGGCCGCGTTTATGGAGTTCCTCCGCATTTTCAGCGGCAGGATTCGGAAAGAGAAAAGTACCGTCAGCAGGGAAACTTTCTTTGAGCAAAGGACCGATGTCCTCGGACTGGCCGAGAAACTTATAGGGGATGCCGCTGATACCATAGTAGATGAAACCCCAGAAAAACAGGGCGAGGGCAGCGAGTAGGGAGCCGAGAATAATTTTTTTCATGAGAGTAGGTGGGATTGGGAAACGGTAAGAGCTTGGTGTGTTTTGCCCTCAAACACAAGCGGGTAAAGTCCAGGTCCATTAGAGGCATTTGAAAATAATGCTCTATCTGCCAAGCTTAGCATATTATTTGGTCAGGCCCATTGTTTGCTTCCCGAAAGGTTCGCGTTTCGCATGACATGGATTTTAGGATACATTGCGCTTGCGATCCTATTCTGTGGTAGACTCTCTATCGAACTCCGGATTCAGCACCCAATTTGCTAAAGCAAAAAGCCCATCACCAAGTGCCGCTAGATTGCGCCATAGGCGAGCATGGCAGTGGCGACTTTCTTGAAGCCAGCGATGTTGGCGCCGTTGACGTAATTGATTCGACCGCTCTGTTCCCCTTCTTCGACGCAACGAGTGTGGATGTCTTGCATGATCTTCTTTAGCCGATCGTCCACTTCGTCGCGACTCCAACTGATACGCATGGCATTCTGGCTTTGTTCGAGGCCACTTACGGCAACGCCTCCCGCATTGGATGCTTTGCCCGGTGCGTGCAGGACGCCGTTTTCGCGAAAGGCTTTCATGGCCTCGGCGGTGGTCGGCATGTTGGCGCCTTCGCAGACCGCTATCACGCCATTCTTTATCAGGGTTTTCGCGTCTTCCTCGTCGAGTTCGTTCTGCGTGGCGCAAGGCATAGCCACATCGCAAGCGACTCCCCACGGGTTTTGGGATGCGTGGTACTGGGTGCCCTTGATCTTGACGTCTGCTAGCCGACCGCGTTCTTGCTCTTTCAGTTTGCGAATGGTTTCCAGCTGTTCCTCAGTTATCCCATCTTTGGCGTAGAGGAGACCTTTTGAATCACTCAGCGTTATTGGCTTGGCCCCTTTTTCGATGAGTTTCTGGGCGGCGTAGAGGGCGACATTTCCGCTGCCGCTGATCGCTACGGATTTGCCCTCCAGCGACTGATCATGCTGTTTGAGCATCGCTTCGCAAAAGTAGACGCAGCCCCAGCCGGTAGCTTCTGTGCGAACCGCGCTGCCCCCAAACGAAAGGCCTTTCCCCGTCAGCACGCCACTCCATCGGTTTTCCAGGCGCATATATTGGCCGAAGAGAAAGCTGATCTCCCTGGCGCCCACGCCGATATCGCCCGCAGGTACATCTGTATCCTCTCCAATATGACGATGCAGTTCGGTCATGAGGGAGTAGCAGAATCGCATAACTTCCCGTTCGCTTTTTCCCTTTGGATTGAAGTTGGAGCCACCCTTGGCCCCGCCCATTGGAAGACCGGTAAGACTGTTTTTGAAGATCTGCTCAAACCCGAGAAACTTCAAAACACTTTCGTTGACGTCCGGGTGAAATCGCAACCCACCCTTGTAGGGACCGAGCGAATTGTTGAACTGCACGCGCCAGGCCCGGTTGGCCCGAATCTCACCACTGTCCGTTTCCCAGGTCACCCGGAAACTGATGACTCGGTCGGGCTCGGTGATTCGTTCTAGGATTTCAGCTTTGAGATAAGCGTCTTGCTTCAAATACCACGGGAGGACTGAAGTAGCGATTTCTTCCACGGCCTGCTGGAATTCAGATTGGTAGGGGTTGCGCTTTCTGAGGCCGCGCATGAATTTTCGCAATTCGGTCTGTTCGGTGTCAGTCATGCTAAGAGGGATAGCGATTGTTGACTCAATTGCAATGCCTTGAGCTAGATCCAGACGGTGAATCGTCGTGGGATCGAATTTTGAACCGCATTTCGGCTCGCTGCTTTCCGCGAAGCGAAAGGCCAAAGCTCGTCACACCTGAGTCAGCATTTCCAAAGACATCAGCTCTTCCTCCTAATGAATATTGAATCTCCACCTTTTGACGAACCCCTATAAGGCCAAAAAATTTTAGAACCTTCTAAAATTTTTTGGCCTTATCGCTTTGGGTTAATGGTTTGGTTGGGGGTTGAGGGTTTCCTTTGAGTAACTGTACGTTGGATACGTTGATAAAAAAGGGAATGTTCGTAGACGGCGGTTGTTGGAGGATGATGTCGGGCTTGGAATGGATGACTAAGCGTTCAAGTATTGCGGTCTTTGCCAATATTAGCTATAGTAGTTCCATGAAATCGAAAATGGAAAAGGTAATGGGGAACCCGCAGGCAAGCTACGCTGATCCGCAGGAGGTGGTGTGCGATCGTGAGTTGTCCCGCGAAGAGAAAATTGAAGTGTTGGAAAACTGGAAGGCGGAAGCGGTCCACGTTCAGGAATCAACCGCAGAGGGATTCGATGGAGGGGAGCCGAGTCAACTGGATAAGGTGATCAAAGCGCTTCATGAAGTGGAGCGTTGAGCCTCAGTCTCGGGTTGCCTTTGGCGGTACAGCGGATTGAAAGGGGTAGAGGATTCGAGAACGGCTGGGGCGTGAGTTGCCAACGCAGCATCTGGCTATGCGGTGCGCTTCTGAACTACCGTCGTTTTCTCGGTAGTCGGATTGTGGCTTGGGTTCCTGTTTGGCTGCTTCGATTGCGTATGGTGAGGGTGCCCCCGTGGAGAGCGACGGACTCTCTGACGAAGCAGAGGCCCAGTCCGGAGCTTTTACGTTCCTGGCCGGGGCGGGGAAGCGAATAGAAACGGTCGAAAATCCGGTTTAGGGCATAGGAAGGAATGCCAGTGCCGTCATCAGTGATGGTCAGTGAGACTTCGTCCTTGTCTGCGGTAATTTCAATTCGGATGCTCCCACCGGAATGCGAAAAGTCTATGGCGTTCTGAAGCAAGTTGCTGATTGCCGTTTCGATCAGGAAGGACTCGCCCCGGACAGTGTCGTTCTCTGTATCCAGGAATTCGATCTCTAGTTCTTTTTCCAGAAGGCTGGGCTCATGCTGCTTCACAATTTGCCTGGCCAGTGAACTTAGGGAAATATCGGTGGGGGTTCCGAGCTCGCTACGGCTCTCCAGCGATGCCAGCGCTAGGAGCTGGTCGATCAAGTTCTGCAAGCGAAAGGTCTCGCTTTCGATATTCCCGAGGAACTGGATACGTTTCTCGGCGGGCAAGTCTTCGTAGAGCAACTCGGCTGCGCCGCGAATGCCGGCAACCGGGGATTTCATTTCGTGAGTCATCGATTGGACGTAGGACTCGACGTATTTCCGATTCTCGAGCGCCTCCCGCATCGCTTCAGTGGTTTCTCCGAGCACTCGCAGATGATGGCCAGGCAATTTGGGTGCGGGTGGGCGTTCTCCTTTCGCCACCGCTGCGGCGTAGTCGGTCAAATCGCTCAACGGTCGGGTTACCCAGCGGGAAAGGAGCCAGCCGAGGAGAATCACCAGCCCAAGGGCGAGGGCGCTGAGGAGAACCAGCCATCGCTTCGTTTCGATGACAAAGGAGAGCATGCTGCGCTGAGGTTTGTAGACGGAAATCATCCCCACAATTTCGTCCTCATTGAAAATGGGAGCTCCGACGAACATAACCGTTGAGGCGGTGTCTTTCTCATCCATCTTAGTGGCGCGGGCTCCGTATTCACCCCGTAGTGTGCGGTAGACGTCGTTGTATTTGCTATAGTCGCTCCCAACCGTAGCCAATCCGCCGGAATCATAGACTACTCTCCCAGCGGCATCGGTAATGTAGAAGTCCATTAGAACCTTCTCTTTCACGAGATTGTAGATCTTCGCATGCAGTTGGCGATTCTCCACGGCTGCCATTCCCTGTATCCAGTATTCAGGAACGAGCGATGATTGGGGATTCTGATTCGAAAGGAGTGCAGCGAGAATTTCGGCCACGTCCACCATGGGCTCTTCGGTTGCCTCGAGGTACTGGCGCTCTACGCGGTCGAGTACGGGGTTGAGTAAAAACGCGAAGCCAACGAGGGCGATCAGTCCAAAACTTACGATTACGCGCCCGGTAAGACTCACCAGTTTTCCCTCAATGAGTAGCCAATGCCCCGGTGGGTTACGATCGGGTCGCTCCCCGGGTGCTGCTCCTTCAGTTTCGCTCGCAAGCTTTTGATATGCGTATCGACTGTGCGCTCCATTGAGACTTCAGGTTCTTCCCAGGCGGCCTCCATCAACTGGGCTCGCGAGAAGACCCGTCCCGGCTTCTCGACTAAGGCCGCTAGCAATCGAAACTCGTAGCGAGACAGCGAGAGCGGTTTTTCGTAGTAGGAAACGATCCAGCGCTCGTAGTCGATGCGAAAGGGTGAAGCGTTGGACGGGGTAGACGGCGGTGCTGTCTCGGGTGATTGACGGTTGAGCCAAGACCGCCGCACGTTGGCCCGCACTCGAGCCGAGAGCTCGCGCGGACTGAACGGCTTAGTGACATAGTCGTCGGCCCCGATCTCCAGACCGACGACGCGGTCGACCTCTGATGAGCGCGCGGTGAGGAAGATGACGGGCACCTGGTTCGTCTGGCGTAGTTTTTGGCAGACATCGAAGCCATTCAGGTCCGGCAGACCAACGTCCAGGACG
>JAUHWE010000351.1 GCA_030424825.1 Verrucomicrobiia bacterium | reverse complement strand
CCGTTTTCCGTAGCTTCCGAAATCCCCAAGCAGTTCGCCATGGTCGGACGAGAAGACGATCAGTGTATTCTCAATTTCATCACCTAGGGCATCCAGAATGCGCCCGATGTTATAATCGATAAACGAGATGGTTCCGTAGTAGGCGGCTTTAATGGAACGGGCGAGATGTCGGTTGTAGCCGCCACCATCCATGTACTTGTAGCGATTCTGTACTTTGTTCCAGAATGTCTGGTGCTCCGCTCCGTTGTCGGCAAGGAGGGGCTCGACCATTTCGTGCATTCGGTAAAGGCGTCCCCAGGGATTCGGACTTTCGAAAGGAGGGTGGGGCTTTATGAAGCTAGACCAGAGAAAGAATGGTTTGGAAGGGTCGCGGTTTTCCAGGAAATCGATGCTCCGGTCCGCGACCCAATGGGTATGGTGAAGCTTCTCGGGAAGTTGTGAAGGCTGAGGCTGGTAGTACAATTCGCTCCGAAGACCGTGAGGGTCTAGAACATGCTGAAAGCCGTTTTCATCGAGGAACGTACGGTAGTCATCGGGGATTCCCTCTTCAATGAGCTCTTCAGACGTGTCGCGGCTGCTAAAACCCCAGTCTCCTAGACTGTGCGAAAAATGCATTTTCCCCACGCCGTGAGTCTGGTATCCAATTTCTCCTAGCATTTGCATCAAGCTAGGGGACTTGAATGTGGCTTCTACGTTGTCGACACATCCGGTTACATGGGGTGGCAAACCGGTCGCCAAAGAATAGCGAGCAGGCGTGCAGACGGGACTTGGCGTGTAGCAACGAGTAAAACTGGTTCCCTCTCGAACCAGACGATCAATATTGGGAGTCTTGATTTTCGAATTGCCAAGGGCCGCAATGCAGTCAGCCCGAAGTTGATCGGTAAAGAGGAGTAGGATATTGGGTGAAGTGGGGAGAGGCATTTGAAAATTCCAAAAAACTACGCGACCGAATTGCGGAATCAGCTATACGGACCGTTTAAGCGACTGGTTGAAACGTAGATATTCTTAGCGGAACTGGAATGTTTCTCCTCGTCTGGTATTGGTTCGTTCCCATTTGGCTCTCTTTTGGGGGATCCTCCTGTGGGAATAAAAACATTTGTTCGGTATATGTTGCGGATCATAATGAGATGGGAGCCTGCTATGGCATGTCATAGCAATGACATCCACGGCAATTTTACATGGATCGGAGTTTCGAAAACAATGGACATGTGGTGAAGTGTTTGTCTTTTTGCGTTTCGTGCCAAAGTTGAGTCAGGCAGTAAAACAGGGAATTGACGGACCTTTGCCTGCCGCGCTTTTGTCTCCCGCGATATGCCGGGCGGGCTATTTTCAGTTCGCTGGGGATCAGAGCTTTACCAATGGCTGTGTGCAGAGCCGTGGATTGTTCTGGTGCAAAAGCGGGCGAGGGCGATTTATAGTAAACGGTGAAACCTATGAACTTGAGCCTCATGACTTGTATGTCCTGACATGGAATCGCAAGATAACCTATATTCCAGATTCCAAAGACCCGATGTTCACCGGACATGTCCATTTGATCCCAGATTATAGAGAGGGCTCGGATTGGATTCCCGACGTCCCGCATGAAAAAGCGGAAATCGCGTTTGATTCCCCTGATCGTAGCGATGCCTATTGGCCTGGATTTGAAGAGGTAGTCCGATTTAAGATAAAGGCGGATGAACCCATTGGCCTGTTGCTCGACTATACGATTCGAAGGTATTTGGAATCCCACGGATCGGACGAGTTGGAAGGGCGGCACCTTGCGGACTTGTTGGTGAACGAGTTGTATAGGCTTCGTTCAAGAAGATTTGGATCGCCTCACAGCTATCCTGAGGAGTTGGTGCGGATGATCGCCCATGTGGAGAAAGGCTTTCATCTAGCTCCCACAGTTGCGGACTTGGCGGGCACTATTGATCGAAGCCGATCCCATGTCTTGAAGCTCTTTAACTCGCATATGGGAATTTCTCCCAAGAGCTATATCATTGACAAACAACTACAGGAAGCTCGTGAGCTCTTAATCAGCACAACCTTGTCCATCGCAGAAATTGGGCAGGCGGTTGGCCTTCACGATCCTTACCATTTTTCCAAACGGTTCCGAAAGCATGTCGGGATTTCACCGTCCAAGTACCGGCAGAATCACGGCCCCTTTTCAAGTCGTCCCACTGCGTCCGCGCATCAGCCGGCGGGAGAGCGAGTGCAGAGCGAACGTTGAATTAGAGGGAATTTATCGAGGTACTCTCTACAGGTCTAAATCGGCGTTTTTACAAATTTAGGTTCTTATGAAGGGTATCGTAGTTTTTCTGACATGCAATTTGAGGAACGGGCGGGTCTAAGACTCTAAAGCGAAAGGGAAGGTCGTATATCCTTTCAGTTCGCACAGCGCATCTCGACGGTTGTTGAGGTTATGTACAAGGAGTAGATACTTCCGAATAGATAGTATCTTTGAGTGAAAAGCCCCCTGGATGAGGTAGTCGGACAGGATGCAGATTCTCCCTGAAACCAATTGTGTGTGAGATTGTTAAGGCTTCCAGTCGCTTGATTGAAAGAAGTCGTGGGTCCTTTAATTACTCTGCAAATGCATTCGAGACCTATGGATTCATTTTCTGGAAACGTTTGATAAATTACGCAAAAGTACAAAAATTAGATAACTTGAACATGGATATTGAACGTCCCGATTTATATACTCTTTAGGGTCAAATGGAGGGATCCATTTTGACAGTATATTCCCGATACCGGCCCACTTCTTTACCGATCCTGATTTCAGGCAGACTACCCAATTCCCCATCGGCTCCCTTGTGATTATATCACGGAAGAGCCTACCAATCCCGCAATCTTCGCTTCTCTGGTACCCAACTAATTGAATAGCGAAGCAACGAAAACCTAAGAACCTAACGAACTAACAAATGAAACACCAAAAAAGGACCGCAGTACGATTCACGCTCGCGGCAGCCGTGGCCTTATCGGCCACTTATATATACGCTCAAGACTCTACTGGAGAACAAGACGTTTTCGAGCTTTCCCCATTCGAAGTCGACGCCTCGAGCGATACTGGATACCGCGCGACCTCGACCATCGCGGGAAGTCGTCTGAACACTCAGCTCAGAGACGTTGCCGCTTCGGTAACCGTCCTCACCAACGAATTCCTCGACGATCTGGGAGCGACCGATCTCGCCCACGGTCTCTCAATGGTCGCCGGCGTCGAAACCGAGGTGACCACCGATCAGACGGGTATTCACCAGCTCGGCTTCGTCGGGACTGACTTTGGCGATCGTAATCAGGGGGAGGGAGCCATTCGGGTCCGCGGCCTAGGAAGCGCCACCACTGCCGCGGATTTCCTGAAAGTGCGTAGCGGCGTGGATCGCTACAACGTCGAGCGGGCCCAGTTCCTGCGCGGCCCGAACTCGATCCTCTTCGGACTGGGCCGTCCCGCTGGCGTGGTCAACTACACCACCAAGAAGGCGCACCTCAGCCGTAACCTGAACGAACTTCAGCTAATGCTGGACAACTTCGGGACTGTGCGCGGGGTAGCGGATGTATCGCGCGTGCTGAAAGAGGACGTTCTCGCTGTGCGAGCAGTCCTTAAGCACTCCGAAGATAGGTACATGTACGAAGGCAATAAGAATAGAGACAGCCGTATCTACCTTACCGGCTCCTACAAGCCCTTCGAAGGAACCAAGATCACTGCCTATGTCGAGGACATCGATACCTTCGGAAACCGCCCGAACTACCGGATTGCCGCGGACTACGCCAGCCTATGGCTGGACGAATGGAACAAGGCCCACCAGAGCGTCCCTGCGGCGGAACTGGGCGCCTTCCTCGATCGCAACTTCTACTGGGATCCCGTCAATACACCCACCGCCAACGGTATCGCGCCTGCATCGCCTGACTACAGCTTTGATCACCCGTTCACGGTCGATGCAAATGGCCAACCCGTACCCATCCCAGCGATTCTGCGCGACCGCCTCCCCGGTTTCAAGTTGTCGTTTGGTGGCTTTTACGACAATAACGACTGGTACAATCCCATCGACGGGATCTACACGCGCAAAGGCACCCGCAATGAGAATGGAGGACAGCCCAGTACAGGCTCTGGCAATCGCAAAGAGTTTCACATGTCGGGCAACCCCTACGCAAGCATTCGCAACTTCCTCGACCCGCAGGTGACAGACGAGAGCATCTTCCCTTACCTGGACTATGACCTCTCCAGCATGCCTGGCACTTACCGCTCGGCTGACAACAAAAAGCAGCAGATTTCGATCGAGCAAAAAATCAACGAAGACTTCTATGTGTCGGCCAGCTTCCTCAAAGAAGATGATTTAAGGCGGCAGGTGTTTGGCCCGATCGCCCAACAACAGGGAGTATCGATCGACATCAACAAATCCCTTCCGGATGGACGCGTAAATCAGAACTTCCTTCGTCCCTTCATTCACGGCCGCAGCATCGCGGAATCGGAAGACATTCAAGCGGATAACTATCTCGTCCAAGCGACCTACAATCTCAACATCGCTGAGAAGACTGACCGCTTTGCCTGGCTGGGACGCCATCAGATCAGCGCCTTCGCATCCGGCAGCACCGAAGACTCTCTCTACTACAAGTGGAGCTACTCGGCCTTGGGCAACAACGATCTGTTTTCGAACAGTCCAGCCAACAACGGGTCGCGCCAACATTATCCGGTCTTCTACATCGGCGACGCCGTTCAGCCTGGCGACACTTCACTTCGCATCACTGGAATGCCTGCTACGGTGCTACCTTACGTGGAGGGTTCGCATCCCTTCCTGTACTACTCCACCTCGAACGACTGGCTTCTCTCTGACGCTAATATTGGCGCAGGCGAGGGGCGCTTCCAGCAGAGACGCACGGAAATCGACGGCACCGGCATTGGCGGAAGCTTGCAGAGCTATCTATTTGGCGATCGAGTGGTCATTACTTATGGCTGGCGCGAAGACGAGGTCGATCAGATAAACCATCAGCTCGTCGACTTCACGGATGACCCAACTTCCCCGAACTACAACCCGGGCACAAGCCGCTCGGACTACGTCGGCATACAAGACAACGGGATCGTCAGCTTGAAGGAGCCCACTGTCACCAAGGGCATCGTCTACCACGTCACTCCTTGGCTCAGAGTCTTCGGCAACCAATCCGAAAACTTCGACCTCACCACGCCGCGCTCCGACAACCTCTTCCGCACCATTGCGCCGCAGTCCGGCTCAGTGGAGGAATACGGAATCGCTTTCAATGTGCTTCAAGGGAAGCTTGATACCAAGCTTACGTTTTATGAGAGCTCCCAACGGTTTCAGGACGGCAACTTCGGTCTCGCTCGCAACAACATGAGAGGCGTTGAGCTCAACTTCCGCAATGCCCTGTTCAACGTCAAAGACCCCGTCACCGGTAGGAGCCGCATCGGCGAGTACTACTACATAACTGGCTTCAACCAGGCCACTGGGGAGCCGGTCATCGAATTCTCCTCCGAAATACCGGCTCTGGACGAGAATGGCGTGCAAATCGTCGATGCGGAAGGCGTGCCGCAGTTCGAAGCCGTCGGCGCCGACCGTCAGG
>JAUHWE010000350.1 GCA_030424825.1 Verrucomicrobiia bacterium | reverse complement strand
CCAATCGGGTCGGAAACGGTTGCGGTTCCATACAGATTTACTTCAAACGCCCGAACAAACTTTCCTTTAAGTGGGTCAAACATATTGTCAGGTTCCAATGGGTCGATATAGACCAGAGAACTGTTTGGCACGGTGCTGGCGTAGAGTTCTGTGTTTGCGTACTTAACGTTTGACCGCAGTGCAGAAGAGGCTGGAATTGACAATGCCCCGGCTCCACCTGACGCGAATGTGTTCGCCCCGACGGTCGTCTTGTTATCGAAGGTGTAGGCCAGCTGGGCAAACCCGTATTCGACGATTGCCTCCGCTGTATTATCTGCCTGAGTTCTCAGTTTGTGCCTATGGTTTAGTCTCCGCTCAGAAACGGAATACTTGAGGATCGAAGCCATAACGGCGGACAGTACGCCAACTAGAATTAGAGTGGTGAGTAGTGCAGAACCCTTTTTGCACGCATTTCTAGAATTTGGACTCTTCATAGGTTTGAGTTAATATCAGTTTGAAAATCTATGTGGATGCAGAGTTGTTTTTAGACTCTATCCATTCGGGAATATTCGGATTCCAAGGCCACTAATTAAATCGATGAACACAGAATGAAGGATACTTCGTTTAGAGAGCCGGAATCATAAAGGATATTCTCCTTTTGGATAGTACCCAATGGAAATCCCTGAATGGTAATTAACTAAGGGACTGAGTGGAATTATCCACTGTAGGGGCTAACTCGAAGGCTCTATTTATGTGACAGCAATAAATGGTTATCTAAGCAGTATTGGAAGTGGAGGTTGGAAACCTACATTAGAACATCCATTCGCGAGATCATTAGATAAACTCGCTCCATGTAAAGATCGATCTTTTCGGAAGGTCCTGATAAAGCGAATACGAAAAGTTCTCCATCCAGGAATGTGAAAAGTTCGCTTGTCGTTTTAATGTTTCCCTTGGAATCCGAGTGCTCGTAATCGATTACGCGATAAGGATTCTCGTTCAGAACCTTAGGGGCTGCCTTCCGGTCTGTACTGAGTCTTTGGCCGCGAATAGCTTTTAGATTCGGATTATTATGGAGTGCCGCGATGTAGGTGTCCCATTCTTCTTGGTCTAGGCTTTCAATGAAGTCGTTTTGTGGGAACCGGGCCATTCCGAAAGTGATTTCAGCATCATTCTTAGGGCTTAGTTGGAAAGAAAATCGGGCCGTCGGTCTTTGGACAACCCAGTTGCCGTAGTTGCCAGTAATGAGAGCAAATCGGCCACAATCAAACACCAGCCTTTTTTGCGGAGGGCCATCTTCGGAAACCTCCATTTGAAATACCTCAGAGGTGGGTCGAGGATTCGCAGGCCAGGCTTTTACTGGGGGGGTGTCTGGATCGATCTTTGCACCATTGTTGGCTAGACTGGTTGTGATCGAAACCAGTAGAATTGACGTGGCGGCCCAGAGATTGTTTCTCAATAGGAGATTCATGTTCAAAGACCGGATGTTGTAGATGCGAATTCCGACGCAGAAAGACGTGCATAGTTCTCACGGCGGTAGGTTCTTAGCAAGGGAGTTCCTGGTGGGTAGGTGCCTTTTGCGAACAGAGTGTTGAATCCGTAACCCCGATCGGGTGGGTTGTAGTAAGAAGTGTCCCAAGTGGAAAAATCGACTTCACTTTCGTAAAGGCAGACCATTGAGCCACGAAGGTAAAATGTTTTTCCGCTCCAGTTTTCCAGAAATCGTGGGAAATTGTGCGCTCCGCCACTATAGGAGTCGTCTCCCTTAACATCCGGGGGCCTTGTACCCGCGACGGCTGCTGCAGAGACTTCCGTTGTGCTTGCCGTTGGTTTTGAGCTGGTAACCGAGTCATCCCAGCTCTCAGACAAGAATGTAACAGAATCGCCCATGACGGCAACAGGGACTTCTCCGATGGCAGGAGCGTGTGAACTGTCGGCAGTTGTTATACCATCAGCATTGAAGTGTCCTCGAATGTAGAGGGCATTGTTTGTGACAAAGCTCATTCCTGGATCTGATCCACGGCTGGGAATTCCTTCATTGGGAACATCGATTTCACCACCGTAAAGCCGAATCCCTGTGTAATTTAGCCTTGCGGCAGCGGTTGTGTCCGCGTCCGAACTAGTGCACTCGAAATAGACGACCCCATTCCAGTCAGTAGCAGGATCGTAATTTCCAATATGCAGTGTATTGTCGCTTGTGTCCGGATTCTCAATTAGCTGCTTTAGTTTGCCGGTATTGATATCAATCAGGGATATATATTGCCCGCGTCGGTGATCAAACATGACATCCGGTTTGTGTTCCCATAAGATTCCATCGAGGTTGCTTATGTCGAGAAGGGTTCCGCCATGGCCATCATAGGCAGAGATGCTGTTTGTTGTGGTATCCCATTTGAAG
The DNA here is from genome assembly GCA_030424825.1 of Verrucomicrobiia bacterium. Lineage (GTDB taxonomy): Bacteria > Verrucomicrobiota > Verrucomicrobiia > Opitutales > Opitutaceae > Pelagisphaera. The sequence goes on along the minus strand of JAUHWE010000350.1, from coordinate 3,199 downwards.
TAAAGCCCTGCTTTGTTGGACATCTTCTGGTCTTCAATTTCTATATTGTAATCAGCGTGTCCTGTTGGAAGAGGAGACTCAATGATTGCCCGACCTGAGTTAACGGGGTCGTAGGCGCCGGTACTCGTGTCGTCGGGAGTGTAGTCGGAAAATGCAACGGGATTGTAGGTTGAGATTCCATGGGCGGAAGTTTGGAGGTAGCCATCCCAACGGTTAGAGGCGTACGAGCGAAATTGGTCGCTGATTGAACCTGTACCCATTTCCGAATCCTTCCAGGTTCCGTCAACTTCCATTCCAAGCAATGATCCCGAATCCGTTTTGAAATAGACTTGGCCCGTTCGGCTTGTACTTTTGTGTTCGTATTGATGATAGATATGCTTGGAAGAAGTGACAATTCCGTCGAATTTCAGATCATTGCTGGGCGCTACGCGCAGATTCTGGTTGGTGTGCACTGGACCGATGATGTCCATATCCGGACCAGGGTGTATATCCAAATCTAAGTTGTAGAAAATGGCGTGTGAGAAAAGCGGCGAATCCCTCACTTGAAATGCCTGAGTGACATAAGAAGTTATATTGGGTCCACCATTTGGGTCGGTTACGGTTGCTTTTCCGTAAAGCTTAACTTGGAAAGCTCGGACATACTTTCCTTTAAGGGGGTCAAAAAGATTGTCTGGCTCGGATGGGTCGATATAAGTGAAACTACTTGAAGGAACGGTACTGCTATAAAGTTCCAAATCAGCATACTGGACATTGCTTCTCAGGCTTGTTTGAGGGGGGAGGGCTAATGCCCCACTTCCGCTAGAATTGAACTCGGCAGAAGCGACAGTAGTGTTGTTGTTAAATACATGCGAGAGCTGGGCGAATCCATACTCGACGACCGCTTCAGCAGTATTGTCCGCCTGGGTACGAAGCTTATGTCTGTGATTGATGCGGTTCTCAGTCACTGAGTATTTAAGTAACCACGCCATTGCGACTGACATTACGCCGACAAGAACAAGTGTGGTGATCAGTGCGGATCCCTTGCGTTTGTGAGATGTGTGAGTCATTGGTGCTTTCCTTAATTCTAGCCTCGAGGCGAAATTGTGAAGTTGTAGGTGTTGGTTACCTGCTCGCCTACTGCTCCGTTGTGGATGATCTCGCCACGAACCACGACGCTACGGTCGTAGAAGTTGTAGAATAGTTTTCCGTCGCTCAGTCCGTTTGACAATTCGATGATTTCTCCGTGAGTACCGTTGTCGGAAGTATCCGGAAGAAGACTGGAAAGATCAGTGGATGAACTGGGGCTGTATTCGTTGTCGAACATTAGTACGGGACCCTCGGCTCCATCCGAAACGGTATAGCGATAGTATCCGATGATACGGCTTATTTTGTCGGGATCCGATACATCCCTATGAACGAGGACTAGAAAATCTCCTGATCCACCATCGTTTTGCTCAGTTCTGTCAGTGAAAGATGTATACGTCTTAAAGTAGTCAGCGTACCGAGCATTCTCGATCATTTCGTTGGTGAAGTTTCGAATGTCACGATTAATTAGAAGCCTTCCCGTTCCGTTGGCAGCTGTTGTCGATCCCATTAGGAAAAGGGAAATCGTGCCGCCTAGAACTACAGTAGAGATTGTCATCCCAATCAATAGCTCCATGAGTGTCACCCCGGCTTTTGACCGGAATGTCTTTTTATTTGCAGTGCGTATAGACGAATTCATGGTGCTAAAAGGTTGGTACTTCTGAACGAATTGCGTAAAGGGTGTCGGAGTTGTTAATGGTTCTAGAGCCGTCACTAAAAGTATATTCGTATCTCAGTATGATACGCCGGGCTTGCCCAATCCCGTTCGCCTCATCGGTGACGTCTTGAATGTAAACAAAGACGTCCAAGCTCATATCGTCGGTCGTGTCGCCAGGGGTGTTTTTTATGTCGATAAGCTTGTTGTTCGTGATATCAGTTCCCGCATTGCCAACTGTAGGATCTGCGGGGAGTGGGGATACTGACAATGTATCAGCGACGCCTTCATGAAACAATGTGGGGAGTACCGCTTGATCGAGCGAAGCGAACTCCATGTTTTTCATCTGCTCAATGTATCCCTGGCCGATGGTGAGTGCGGTGTTTTCGTGAATTGCCAACTCAGTATAACGCCGAGATTGCATAAGTCCACTTAGGAGAGCGAGCCCAGAGAACCCAAGAATTACCATGGCAACCATGATTTCGACTAGCGTAACGCCAGAATTTTCTGAAAGCGTATTGAAGCGTTTGTTTTTCTGCCTGTTAGCCATAGGTAAAAGCGTTATTTTCTGCACTCTCCCAAACGACCTTTACGGGCGAATTATTAGAGATGGCGTCGAATTTGAGCGCTATATGGCGGACCAGTACGAAATTTAAGCGCAATTGCTCATGGGAAACGGGTGATTAATGAGTAGATTAGACCCCCTTTCGGTTGGCTCAGATTGAACCGGAAACCTAATATCTTGTTGGTTAGGTAACGCGATTGGTTTTCTTTGTGGGGGAACCAGATAGAATTTCACTTTACCAATCCCGAACTCTAAGCGAGTTTCTCGCAAATCCAATTTCTTCGTTCTTTGTTTCTGTTTGAGGTCAAAAATCGTTTGTTCGCATCGCAATACCCTCTAGGTATTGCGAAACTAAAACCCATATTCATAATCTCAAATACAACGACAAGACCTCGAAAGCGATCTATGGAACGCTCTCTAAGACAAAATTTGATTTACGACCCGAGCGTCTTCGACTCCTGTCAGCCTTAAGTCGAGGCCTTGGTGTTTGAATGAAAGCCTTTTGTGGTCAACTCCAAACCGATTGAGAATGGTCGCATTTAGGTCGCGTATGTGCACAGGATCCTTTATAATATTGTATCCAAATTCATCTGTTTCACCATAGACCATTCCTCCTTTGATGCCTGCTCCCGCAATCCATTTTGTGTAGCATCTTGGATGATGATCTCTGCCGTAATTTGTTTCAGTAAGCGTTCCCTGACAGTAAAGGGTTCGTCCGAATTCACCTCCCCAGATGACCAGCGTATCATCTAGCATACCGCGCTGCTTTAAATCGGTAATGAGGGCATAGCTGGCCTGGTCCACATCTTTGCACTGGTTTGGCAAGTCCTTGGGTAGGACGCCATGTTGGTCCCAGCCACGATGGAAAATCTGGGAAAACCGAACCCCTTTTTCGGCCAGCCTTCGAGCCATAAGGC
>JAUHWE010000349.1 GCA_030424825.1 Verrucomicrobiia bacterium | reverse complement strand
CCTTCGCAGCGGCTCGAGTTGATGCGGACCGTGTCGCGGACAATGCTGACGATTCGTCTTTCCGATTCGTCGACGGCATCGGCAGGAATGATGGTTAGATTGACCGTGGATCCCTTTTCACCCCGGATCTGGTCGACCACTTTCCGAAGACCCATGTCAATGATGTCCACAGGCTCTTCGTCACCTTGGGCTACCGCGACAATCCGGTCGTTGGGTTTCAGATCAGTTGTATTCTTGGCCGGTCCTCCTGGAATCAGTTCCCGGATTACGCAATAGCCATCTTCTTCGCTCAGTAAGGCCCCGATTCCCACCAGAGATAGTCTCATGTGGATGCTAAAGTCTTCGAAAGTGTCAGAAGAGAAAAAAGTCGAGTGGGGGTCAAAAATGTGCGTGAGGCTCGTTAGGAAAACCTCCTGTACGTCGCTTGATCCGAATTCCTTGATGCTGCGAAGCTGGCGTTCGTAACGCTTGGTGATACGTTCCTTCGCTTCCTCAGCAGTCTTATCGTTGAGCAATTCCTGGAGCATCTCTTGCTTCAGGCGTTTCACCCAAAGATCGTTGGCTTCTTCTGGAGAGGCGGGCCATGGGCTCTCGCTCCGGTCGTACTCGTATTCCTCGTCACCGTCGAAGGTCCATTCTTGGTCGAGTTTTTCCAGTATCCACTGTATCCGCTTTAGGGCGATCTCGCGGTACTTTCCGTAGATGGTAAAGGCCGCATCCAGGTTTCCTTTATGACGCATCTGCATACTCAAGCGAGATGCGAACGTATCTATAAATTGCTGCTCGTCCGATTGGAGGAAGTAGAGACGATTGTAATCCAGCTTCCCCATGAATTCGCGAATCAGTTCAACAAACGCTTCGTCTGAGATCTCCTCGTTGTTGAAGTGCAGGGTTTCCAGCATCTCGATCACCCGCATCGTTTCTTGGGACATGAGATCGGTTGGAGCCAGCACTGGAAGCTCGGCAGGATCGAACAATGGCTCCTTGTCGGTAAGCGCATAGCCTATCGATGCTGCAAGCAGTAGGGTAAAGGTGATTAGGAAAACGTTTCGTTTTAGCATTTCGCGTTTATTTCTGTTTTTCTATTATTCTATGACGCGTAAGTAAGTGTTTTGGTTTCGTTCTGATGAGAACGAGGTCGATGTTGGAAGTGAGATTATTAGGCAAAAAGCACTGAATATCACGCAAAAAACTCTGCGTTTCACGAGGTATTTGGGACTCAGCGCTTCTTCAAAAGGTCTCCTGCCTCGTCGAGAATTTTCTTTTCGCTATCTGTCAATGCTCCGAAGCCTTGACTGTTTATCTTGTCGAGAATCCGGTCGACTTCCTTTTTCAGATCGCGGGGTGGACTGATGTTGACCTTGTAGGGAAAGGTTTTGGTGGTGGGCTTCTTGGGCTTGGGTTTGAACCAGTCCGGCATTTTGAACGCTTCTGCTTTGCCGGGCCCGGGATTTCGGAGATAAATGAGTTTGTAGAAAAGAAATCCTCCTAGCATCCCCCCGAGGTGGGCGGAGTGGGCGGTGCTATGCCCGTTAAGCAGTTCGAAGAAAATCAGCCCGAATGCGGCGATGCCCAGCGAAATGTAGAGCAGGACCTTGGCCTTCATGCGAATGACCATCATGAAATAGATGTCGTTCTCGGCATACATAAGACCGAAGCAGGTTATCAGCCCGAAAACGGCGCCCGATGCGCCAACAACCGCACCGGTCCCAGATGCGAAACTAATGATGTACCAAAGTAACCCACCCACTATTGTGGAGCCAAGGTAGAGTTGAACGAATCGTTTTTCTCCCAGCTCGGGCAGGAGGGCTCTTCCTAGGAAAAAGACCCCGATCATGTTCCCAACAAGATGGAAGATACTCTGGGTGCTGTGGAGGAAAGAGTAGGTGAGAAAGCTCCATATGTGGGGACCTCCAAAATCGCCCGACGTTAGGGCGAAGAAGCGAAAAAAACCTTCCCCCCCGGTCAGCTGAATCGCGTATACGACCACATTAAATATAATAATCCCGAGCACTAGGTTTCGGGACCGGGTGTTCTGATTTTGCTGCATGTATGGGCGGTCGTAAAGCATGCGTCAAATTAGGATCTTCATTTTTTGGGGAATTACAAGGAAGCTATCGCGTAAATTATCGCTTGTTATTACGTTTGGCTTAGTGGTTTCGCTGCGATTGGGCTCTATTACCTACGTTGCCCGCCTCTCTGAACCCGAGATCTTTGATTCCTGAGAAGATCGTTAACGTAGTCGTCGCCCCCTTATCGAGACCTTATTAGACTCGATTGGTTCAAGGAAATCGACAGGAAATCGATCTATTTCTACTTGGAGGGGAACAGAGCGCCTAGTTGTTGAACCGGAACAAGGCGACATCGCCGTCTTTGAAGGGGTACTCTTTGCCCTCGAGCCGATACTTGCCTGCGTCACGGGCAGCGGCAACGCTACCCAGCTCCGCGAGATCCTCGTAAGAAACGACCTCTGCCTTGATAAATCCTTTTTCGAAATCGGTGTGGATGACTCCGGCGGCCTGAGGAGCTTTCATTCCGTGATTGAAGGTCCAGGCGCGAACCTCTTTTTCTCCAGCAGTAAAGTAAGTCTCCAAGCCTAGGAGGGCGTAAGTGGCCTTGATCAGCAAGGAAATCCCGGAGTCCTCGACTCCTAGATCCGCTAGGAATTCAGTCGCTTCCTCGGGGCTGAGGTCGATTAGTTCGGATTCGATCTGAGCGCTTATGACCACGCACTCCGCGTCTTGGCTCTCTTTGGCGTAGGCTCTCACTTTAGAGACGAGGTCGTTGCTCTCCGAGTCGGCTAAATCATCCTCCATCACGTTGGCGGCGTAAATCACCGATTTTGAGGACAGCAAATGGAGCCCCTTCATCACCAAGGCTTCATCGTCCGTAACTTCCAGTGTATTGGCTGGCTTCCCCTCGTTGAGATGAGGCAGCAGCTTGTCGATCAAGGCGCATACCGCTTGAGCTTCTTTGTCGTTGCCCCGGGCTTTCTTCATCGCCTTCTCTCGCTGCCGTTCCACGGATTCCAGGTCGGCCAGGACAAGCTCTGTATTAATAATTTCAATATCGCGAATCGGATCCACGGATCCCATATTGTGGATGATGTCGTCGTTTTCGAAGCAGCGTACTACTTGGACGATCGCGTCAACTTCGCGAATATTCGCGAGAAACTTGTTTCCGAGCCCCTCGCCCTTGCTAGCGCCGGCAACGAGTCCCGCAATATCGACGAACTCGATAGCCGCCGGAATGACCACTTGGGTCTTCGCTATTTTCTGAAGGACGCCAAGTCGTTGGTCGGGGACATTGACAACTCCGACGTTGGGATCGATGGTGCAGAAAGGGTAGTTAGCCGACTCGGCCTTTCGGGTTCGGGTCAGCGCATTGAAAAGCGTAGACTTGCCAACGTTGGGGAGACCGACGATACCTGCTTTAAGCATAGGCGAGGAACAACATTCAATCGGATGTTGCTTGACAAGACCCAATTTTGCTAAATCTTCCTCGTCTTTTTCCGAATTTTCCAGGACACCGAAACATGGCCTTAAAGATCAAACTTCAGAGGGGTGGAGCCACCCACAATCCCGTTTACCGCATCGTGGTTGCGGAGGCTCGTAGCCGCCGTGATGGACGCTTTGTTGAAAAGCTCGGCACGTATATTCCAAGGGCTCAAGGCCAGCAAGTTGAGCTCACGCTTGATGTTGAGCGAGCAGACTACTGGACATCCGTCGGAGCGAAGCCGACCGAGACAGTCGGAGGCCTCATTAAGCGGGCCCGTAAAGAAGCGCCGGCGGCGGTTGAAGCTGAAGCCTGAGTTCAGACGCATTTACTCAAACGCTTTCTAACCCGGTTCTCGAGCCGGGTTTTTTAGTCTCTAGACCCTTGCCTTGATTCGATCGCCCGAATCCGGTTTGCTTTCCGATCTGACTCCAATGAAAATTGACGTGCTCACTCTTTTTCCGCCAATGCTGGACGGCTTTCTATCCGAGAGCATGATGGGGCGGGCTCAATCGAGCGGAGTGGTGGAAGTCAATACCCACAACCTTCGCGACTGGGCGAAAGGCAAACATAAGCAGGTGGATGATCGTCCTTTTGGAGGCGGGGCTGGAATGGTGCTGATGCCAGAACCGATTTTCGATGCCTTCGAATCGTTGCAGACACCCCAAACGCATCGGGTCTATCTGGCTCCGGATGGAGAGCCTTTAACGCCGGCCCTCGCTCAGTCGCTGGCCAGTAAGAAGCACCTGATTTTATTGAGTGGCCATTACGAGGGAATCGATGAGCGGGCCCGCGAAAATCTGATCGATCAGGAGATCAGTATTGGCGATTATGTGCTTACCAACGGGACCTTGGCGGCAGCGGTTTTGATCGACTGTTTATGCCGTTTTCTGCCCGGTTTTTTAGGCGAAGAAAAATCATTGACTAGCGAAAGCTTCCAAGGCAGTTTGCTCGACTTTCCTCAATTCACGCGTCCCGCTGTGTATCGAGACATGCCGATTCCAGAGGTGCTTTTATCCGGAAATCACGCAGAAATCGAGAAGTGGCGTCAACGCGAACGAGAGGAAAGGACGCGAAAGCGGAGACCAGATTTACTAGAGGATTAATATAATGAACCAGATTGTTAAAGATTTGAACCAAGACCAACTCAAGACTGAGATTCCCGCTTTCAAGGTAGGCGACGGGGTCAAAGTACACACGTTGGTGAGAGAAGGCGACAAGCAGCGCATCCAGATTTTCGCTGGCATAGTAATCGCCCGGAAGGGTTCGGGCATTCAGGAAGCATTTACCGTGCGTCGTATTTCCTACGGCGAAGGCGTCGAAAAAGTGTTTCCGATTCACAGCCCCAATGTTTCCAAGATCGAGGTTGAGAAGGAGTCCAAGACCATGCGGGCTCGCATGTACTACCTCCGTGGACTGGTTGGTAAAAAGGCGATGCAAGTAAAAGAGAAGCGCCTGGTCAAAGGCCACTAGTTTCCCCGCCATACTCATTTTGAATAGGCTGCTCTCAGGAGCAGCCTTTTTCGTGTCCGCGCCTTGGCGGTCCAGAACCGCGGGTTCAGTCGGCTAAGTCGCGATACCATTTTACCCTTGAGACTTGAGATAGGCTCGATAGAGGTGGGCCTTCGAAACATTGATTGATTTTTCCCAATCCGCTATGAATACAGATATCCTCCAAAAAGCTGCCAACCAAGCGCGCGGACTGGCTATTGACGCCGTCCACGCTTGTCATTCGGGACATGTTGGCCTCCCACTTGGCTCCGCTGAAATTGGGGCCATTCTCTATGGGCACGCCCTGAATGTAAATCCGGACGAACCCCGTTGGCTCAATCGCGACCGGTTTGTCCTTTCGGGAGGACACGGAAGTATGTTCCTATACAGTTGGCTCCATCTGGCGGGATTTGACTTGTCTTTAGAGGAGCTGAAAAATTTCCGCCAGCTTCATAGCAAGACGCCTGGCCATCCTGAGTTTAAGGAAACGGCTGGAGTCGAAAGCACGACGGGACCGTTGGGTCAGGGAATTGGCAACGCGGTTGGCTTCGCTGTCTCGCAGAAAATGGCCGCAGCTAAGTACAACACCGCTTCCC
>JAUHWE010000348.1 GCA_030424825.1 Verrucomicrobiia bacterium | reverse complement strand
AGTTCAGTTGACGCTGATTCGCTACACCGCCGTGTAGGCCGTAGGGCCAGCGCTTGCGCTGTGCCGCGTACGTCAAAACCAGACGCGGCAAACGCGGCATAGCGCGAGCACTAGCCCTACGGGACTCAGGCTAAAGCACTGAGCTACTTGATTTTCCTAGAGCAGTTTTTTGCAAGGTAGGGGTCGACAGCCCGGCGAGCCACGTAGGCCAATGTTCAATACGACGAAGCCGTAGGCTTTCACCCTACCTTCTCCTTTTTCACTGGCAGAACGCCTCGGTTACATTTCAAAAACCATTCCGAGGATAGCGTCGGGATCGCGGGTTATTTCCAATGTTTGCGACTCGATTTCATTAAATGGTACCCGGTGTGTAGTCAGTTTTTCTACCGGTATTTTCTTCTCAGATACCAGTCTTAGACAAAATTCCAAGTTTGTCTTTGTATTCCATCGGACAAATACATCTCCATAACTTCCACCGCGTTCCCATTCTGGATCATGATAACCCGGTCCGGTTCGCGATGAACGACGTATATCCATATTGGTCAAAGAGCGGGTAAAGGGAAACTCTGCTCCTCCGACCACCACCATCGTTCCCATCGCATGCCCATCAGGAGAAACCTTCATGCACTTTTCCAAAGCGTGTGCAGGCTTTTCCGCGTCGCCACCCAAAGCAATAACGGATAGGTCTAAACCTCGACCGTTGGTAAACTGGCGAGTCAAATCCGTTGAGTCTTCCTTAAGCACATTGACGCTGCCATCGACGCCAAAATCTTCTGCCAACTCGAGCCGGGTATCTACGGTATCCCATCCCATGACAAAACAACCCGACAGTTGCAGGATACGGGACGTCAAAAGCCCGACCATTCCCAGTCCTGCTACTGCGGCATACTCGCCTATTGCCGGCGTTCCTCGGCGAACCGCCTGCAAAGCCGTAGCCAACAGCATCCCATAGGCTCCCTGCTCAAAGGAAACGTTATCAGGCAAGGCCACAACCAAGTTTTGCGGGACAACCGAATAGTCGCTATGCTGGGCATAGCCAGCCCCAATACAAGCGACGCGTTCACCGAGTTCAAATCCTTTAACCCCATCACCCAGCGCCACGATGACTCCCGCGTTGGCGTATCCAAATGGCTTTGCTTCTAAGCTAAGGTCTGGGTCGAGCTGCATCTCCCGCAAACCACGCCAACCCCCGGCTGATTTCACTCCGGGTTTTACAGGGCCTTTTAACTCAGAACCAGGACTCACCAGCGAAGCTTTAACTTCAACCAAGATACTTCCCGACTTCAGTTCGGGCAGATCGAGTTCTTTGATTCTGAACGTTCCATCTCCATAAAGGGCAACGACCCTTCTCGATTTTGGTAGTGCAATACTCATGTCGCGTTTTCGTTTTTCCAACCAGAGTCTAAAGCTCTCCAAGTAGCTGTTTCAAATAGGCTAAATCTTCTCGCAATGCAGGAATCACATCATCTCCTTCAAGACCTCTTCCTTGACTGTCTTTATACTCCGCTGTCAGGCAAATAGGATCCGCATACTTCCTGAGCTTAAGCTCATCTACAGCCTTTTTCCAGGATGTGAATCCCTCCTTACCAGGAACCCAAGTACGTTTCCAGACAGTCGCTCCATTTACGTCTTCACCGTCTGAATACCTCATCGCGTTTTTCAAGTTTATCATGGATAGCCGACTCCAGGCGATATCAATGGCGATCTCTTCCAGCTCTCCTTCCAGTCCCGTATGCCCTAAATCCAAAACTGCGGATACCTGATTAGAATCGAGGGGCGCTATCGCGTGCATAATCCCAATCGAGCTGCTCACGTACTCATCGCAATGGTTCTGCAACCCAATGCGTACCTTTGACGCTTCAAGCGTTTCTGACAAACTTAAGCAGGTAGCCCGAAAACGCTCCACGTTCTCGAAATAGGAGAGACCCGGTTCGATCTTCAGCATTGTCCTGAGAATGGGCACACCGGCAGCCCCGCAGGCTCTCACTGTTCTCTCATCGAGGTCTCCCGCTACGCTGTAAATTTTAAGACCTGCACCCTCAAAGGCACGAGCCGTTTCGACAAGACGCGACTCGATGTTTTCAGGCTCCACCTGAAAACCCTCTCGAATCGGCAACTCGACACCGTCAAACCCCAGCTCCGCAATCAATGCGGCTAGCTTTTCTGTGGTAAGCGTCTTCCAGGGTTTCGTAAATACCGTGATGGGTGATTTCATTTCATTTGGCATAATTTCTCCGAATAAGTTAGAGAGTCTCTCGCTGGGCTAGGAGGTAAATTCTGCCAATCTCTAAACGCCTGAGGAACTCTTGTGATCCAATGCGGATTGCATCCCCTCCACCTCTAAGACGCCCGATCGTACATCCCAACATCGTAAGGATCAATTAGGTCTTCCTTAGCCAAATAGCGGCGGAGATTTTCTAAACCATGATCCCCAGCATCACGTCTGCGATCAATGGTCGGCCCGCCTAAATGCGGCAGAAGCATGACGTTATTCAATCCCCTAAAAGGCGAGTCCTTTGGCAAAGGTTCGTCGCCATATACATCCAAACCCACTTGGAGGTCCGGGCGATTTTGCGCCAATCGAGCCAATGCTGCTTCATCCACAACTGCCCCTCGTCCGACATTGACGAACGCGCCGCCTTGCGGAATCAACTTTAGCAATTCCTCGGTTACCATGCCCGTCGTCTTGGGCGTCAACGCGGCAAGCTCGATAATCACATCATTGTTGCCAAATAGATCTTCCAGAGTCTCACTTCTGGAAACTCCCAAATCTGCGTATACAGAATCAGGAACACTCGGAGAAAACGCCGAAATTTTGCTCGTAAACGGTTTCAAGAGATCAACGAGCTTCTGGGAGATTAGCCCTAATCCATGCAATCCAACTCTACGCTCAAACAGTGATTGCGTTTCCGTTTCGGGAGTCTTCCAGCCACCCTTAAAATGCATTTCCTCGGTCCAGTACCGAACGCGTCGCATGCAGCAAAGCGCCAACAACAACGCGCATTCTGAAATAGTCCGACTGATGGATGAACCCCAACTGGTGACGACTAGACCTTTCTCGATCGCCGCACGCGGCACAAGTTTGCGAATCGAACCCGGAAGGTAGCAGACATACTTCAGCCTTGGAGCGATTTCATTGTAGTTCTCAGGTAGAGCAGGCGTCTTCCAACCGGCTACCAATATCTCAGGATTGCATTCAGCTAAAAGGTTCAGCCACTCTGCTTCGTTCGCAATCCCAGTAGAGTCAACCAAACGGGATTCGCCCAGTAGCTTCTGAGCTTTCTCCAGTCGGCCCTCCGGCAGAAACGTGTCAATTTCGATTTGATTAAGGCAAATTAAATTTTCCATAGATATCTGTTAATTAATTCAAAGTACGCTATTTCCCGGCATAACACTCCACCACCGTCATTCCCCGCTCTGACCGGTAAGTAAGCGAATCGATTCCGGCTGGGCAGAAGAACCGGTCCCAAAGCTTGAGACAAGTATCGTTCCCATCAATACAGACAAAGCCTTCCCCATCCGTCACCACTCCAATAAATCCATCCGTTACCGTTTTATCCAGATTTCCTAAAACAATGGTTCGAAGGATTGCAAAACAAGGAGTTTTATCGTAGCCGATGAGCTCTTCCACGCGGCTTCCGGATCCATTTTCTTCCACTGTATTCGGCTGGCAACGAAAGACCGAATCAATGGCGTCATCGTCAACCGCTTCGAAATTAAAAACGTCAAGCGCGGTTTCGAGGTCTCTTCCCATAAATCGAGACTCTTCCGGAATCACAAACCCAGCTCTCTCAAACTCGAACCGGACCGCCAGATCGGATGCCTCCATGATCTCCAGCATCAGAATCCCCTCTCCCAACGCATGAGGCCTTCCACCTGGAATGAGGAAGACGTCACCAGGATTGGCGGGTATGGGTGTAAAGCATTTTTCAATCGACTCGATATCCTGCTCAAGTATCCATTTCTTCAGCTCATCTCGGCTAGGAGGCCGCTGGAAGCCCGCGTAAATGTAGGGTTTTGGCACATCCTCTCGAATCGCCAATATGACATAGGCCTCCGTCTTGCCACGATTGCTGCCTAAACGTTCCCTCGCAAATGCTGCGGTCGGATGGGCTTGGAAATGAAGTCGAGTCGCGCTGTCTAGAAATTTCACCAATGGTAGCGCATCCATTTGGTTGGGACCCGATTCGCCCTTTCCAAGGAAAAACTCGGGATCTTGATTGATTAGATCACGAAACACGATCGACCCACCCTCTTTCGAATCTACGACAGACAAGCCCTCCCCCTTCTGAGATCTTCCCGGATTGCGGGCCTCGACTACTGAACCGATCCAATCCTCTGGAAAATGAGAATCAACTGGACTGGCATTGCCTTCAATTGCATCGAGCACCTTGCCACCTTTATAGGTTCTCCAAACTCTATTAGGTCCGAAACGGACAATATCCTTTTTAGTATTCACTCTAATAACAATTCCTTACAAATTACAACATCGGCTAGGATCGTGGTTTACTGGCCTGGCCCGATATTCGGTTCCCGCCCATTCCCAATTGAAGGGAGGAAACATTCATCAGCAAATCATCAATCCTTTTCAAAAACTTCCACCAGAGCCACCCCAGAGCCTCCCTTACCGGAAACCACAATGGTGTAGACATCGTTGGGGGGTAGAGTGACAAGAATCGCAGCGTCAGCTGAGCCAACCTCAAGCGCCGAATCCGGATCTGCACTCAATGAGGCGATCGCCCCAGCGATCTCGATCGCATTTGCTTCATCGCCCCAGTCATCTCCTGTTGCCACCACTTCACCCGCAAAATTTCGAACTTCTATCACGGGATCAGCTAAGGCACCTGATACGCCGCGTTCCGTTAAATCAGGCCCCAGTCCGCGAATAAGCACTTCTTGAGGATTGTCACCTAGCAACACAAATCCGCCAATCAGTTCCTCGCCAGGATTTGCGCCGACAAGACCGCGCGTGGCGATATTAACGAATTGGACCCCCACCCCTTCCAGTGGGTCGACGATACTTGTGTCCTCAGCCCCAGTGATTTTATATACTTTTCCATTATATTTAGATAGAAGATATAGCTCATTATTCCCGTCGTAACCGAATCGCAAATCAGGATCCCTGATCCCCGACCCTTCCGTGGTAATCTCGCTGACTGTTGTATGGACGCTCCCCTCGAATCGGATGCGGGCCCGCTTGATTTCCGTCTGCTCATTCTGGACGACTGATTCTGAGTCTATGTAGAATAACTTACCTCCTTGCCCAAGCTCGCCGAAAAGGTACTTCCCAGCCACGTCGCTATGCATGTCTCCGCGGTAGACATAGCCACCGATAATCGCGAATCCTTCATCGTGATCGTATTGCGCTACTGGGTACGTGAATCCTAGGCTGGCATCATCGACCGGGAGCTCAAATAGCTCATCTCGCTCACCCTCACTCGGATTATTGTCAAAATCTGGATTAATGACAAAGGTGCCCTCCCGCTCGTTCCATCCATAATCATTACCCGGCTCGATGAGGTTAATCTCCTCGATGTTCTGCTCTCCAAAATCGCTGGCGAACATGACGCTCTCATCACTAGCGTCCCATGAAATCC
>JAUHWE010000347.1 GCA_030424825.1 Verrucomicrobiia bacterium | reverse complement strand
CTGTTGTTCATTAGAAACTTAGCTAAACCAAACCGGATAAATCTCGTTCAGAACAACTGCAGGAACGGGAATTATTTACCAATTCCACACGCTTCTATGCCAGAATGATGGGGAATATTCACCAACCGTGAGCTATCAACTGCCCTTTTTCTTTTTCCGATAGCGAATGTAGTCCCTGGGAACCCTGAGGAGACGCGACGCTTGGGTCACATTACCTCCGCACTTTTCAATGGCCAAATCAATCAAGCGGTCGATCGCTCCCTCCAAATCGATTCCTTCTTCAGGGAAATCCCAGCGGGGGTTCAGCCAATCCGAATCACCAGAGTCTCCAGGGAGTAGACTATCCACTTCTGCAGGGCTCAACGATGGAAATTCAGCATTGCTCGGATCACCCAGAATGATGGCCCGTTCTACTTCGTGAGCGAGCTCTCGCAAATTTCCAGGCCAATTGTGGGAGAGAATCTGGTTTCTGCCTTTTTCTGAAATCGAGAACCCGTCGATCTGGTAGCGAAGCGCTAGACTATTTCCCAAATGCTCAACCAATCGCATCAAGTCATCTCTACGTTCCCGCAAAGGAGGAATTCGAATATGAAGCAGATTCAATCGGTGAAACAAGTCATCACGAAATGCTCCCTCACGAGTCAGGGCCTCCAAGTCGCGATTGGACGCAGCAATAACTCGGGCATCTACAAGAATTTCGCTGACGCCGCCCACTCTGCGTATCTTACCTTCCTCGATCGCAATGAGAACCTTAGCTTGGAGCGCGGGTGACAGGCTCGCTATTTCATCCAGAAAAAGTGTCCCTCCGTCAGCCGCCTCGAATAGTCCGATTCTCTTCGCTTTGGCATCGGTAAACGCTCCTTTTTCGTGACCAAACAATTCGGACTCAGCGAGGTTTTCAGGAAGCGCAGCACAATTCACTACGATGAGTTCCGCATCCCGGCGAGTACCATTGTCATGTAACCAACGGGCAAACGTGGACTTCCCGGTACCCGTTTCACCTTCCAGCAAAATCGGAGGTAGCCTGCTGGTAAGACGGCGATCCGATGCGAGTATACGATCCAAACTCTCTTTGAGCCCTGCGAGAGACTTTCCCCAGAATAAACCTTCGCCCGAGCCCGCTTCCATCTCAATGCGATGCTCACGGGAACGCCGACTACGTTTCGCCTTCGCGCAACGAGCTAATATCAAGGGCACTTCAGGCAGCTCGAACGGTTTCGCCATATAATCCGCAGCCCCACGCTTCATCGCCTCGACAGCAATTTCCCATCCCCCATCAGCGGTCATGACGACACAGGATGTGTCCTTGGCAAAATCGAGAAGATCCACTCCTAGGCCGTCTGGAAGGTGGACATCGAGTAACGCGTAGTCAAAAGGCATCGACAAGAGCGCGTTCTTCGCCTCCTCGAAACTCCCAACCGATACAACATTCGCTCCTCCCTCGTCCAGGAATCGAGCCAAGCGCTTCCTCAAAAGCGGTTCATCGTCAACGACTAGGATTTCTCTGCCAGAAAGAAGCGAGTTCATTTACAGGGATCAATGAATCGGAGCCCCGGAGGATTTACAAGCGTCTATTCAACGCGACTCTCGTACCTGCTTTACGGATACAAAGTATCCGGACGCTGAATTGAATCAGAGGCGAGGAACACTCATGCCGAGCGAAAGTCAAAAAAACATTAAACAAATGTAAATCTTGCTTGTCAAAATTTTACAACCTACGCAATTTTACACCGCCCATGATACAGCCGACGCACAACAATCTCGAAGCTCAGTCTCCTCTTCGTCAGGAGTACGTGAAAGAGCTGGCGCGTCTCGAACAAATCGAGAACCGGCTAGGCACGGTGCTGGAGCGAGAAAACGATCTTAACATTGCTCAGGAGATCGCTCACCGACTGTCCAATATTCAGATGATACTCTCGATAAGAGAGGGCAAGACTTCCGATCCGAGCCTTTAATAAAACATCCCCAAACGCCGCCAAATCGGGTGCCGAAACGCACCGGGAGCAAAGAGAGCAAGCAATGTCACAAAATAAAGTACTTCCAATTGGGAACGGAGAGCCGACACTCACAGTCTTGTAAAATTAGATGACGAATAAGCTCAACATCCAGTGAAACCTCTCAATCAAGCCCATAGTTCGCACTATCACCCCTTGCTCGGTGTGAAGGAGCTCGTTGTGTTCGATCTCGAGACGACTGGCTTGCGTCCAAAGGAAGAGGAAATTACACAAATCGCCGCGATAAGACTCGGTGGAATGCGTATGGAAATGGGCAGATCTTTCTGCACATACGTAAACCCTGGAAAACCCATCCCTAAGCAGATTCAAAAACTTACCCGTGTCCGGGACAGTAATGTCAAGAACGCGCCTTCTCCCAAGGAAGGCATTCAGATGCTCTCCGATTTCGTCGGAAGCGCAGCCTTGTTCGGGCACGATATCTACCGATTCGACTTTCGCTTCATTTCAAAGCATGTAAGCGACGACCCTGCCCTTACCCGTAAAATCCAGTTTATCGATACAATGGATATTTTTGAGGTACTTTGGCCGGACTTCTCACGACTTCGCAACTCGCTAGACGACATCGCGGAACGCCTATCGGCAGGGCTTTCCTCTATCCGGCGACACGACGCCAAGGGGGACGCTATCTTGTTGGCACACGTTTTCCAGAGGATACAGGATCATCCGAATCTCGAGCAATTGTGCTCAAGAGTCCCCGTACACGAAGCTCAATTGCCGGCGCTTTCACCGGCACCTGTTTCAGGAATGAAGAATCGGAAAATCGGTCATAGCTTTAAAACATCCGTATCCTACTAGCCAAGCCAGTCTCCCATTCCTTGCCTCTTCTTTGGAATCAATCTGTTCTCCATCCATGGGACGTTGCATTTCCTATATTATACCCACGTTGAACGAAGAGGGATCATTGGCTGACACCTTGAAGAGTGTGCAATCCCAATCCGGAAAAAAGGAGATTATTATCGTCGACGGAGGAAGCTCCGATAACACGCTAAACATCGCCCTGGAGCACGGATGCAAAACGATAAAGAGCCCGCCCGGAAGAGGCATTCAAATGAATCGAGGCGCCGATCAGTCCAACGGAGATCTGCTTCTATTTCTTCACGCCGACACTTCTCTACCGCCGGGAGCATCCGCAGAGGTAGAGTCTCTGATGGGAAGCCCGGGGGCAATCGCGGGTTCGTTTCGTCTCATTTTCAAGCCATCTTCGAAGACTTTGAAATTCTATTCCCTGTGTGCTTCTCTCAATAATTCGTTTTTTACCTATGGAGACCAAGGGCTTTTTTTACACAGGTCAGCTTTCTACGCACTAGGCAAATTCAAGTTGTACCCAATCTTTGAGGATGTAGACTTACAGACTCGCCTTAGAAGCATGGGTAGATTTGTCAAGTCCCCCCTGGCCGTAACCACTTCATCGAGACGCTTTAGGAAGCATGGCGTTTTGCGACAGCAGTTGTTGAATCTGTGTCTCGTCGCGGCCTTCCATGCGGGAGTTCACCCCCAAAGGCTATCCCAACTTTACTCAAACGCACGGTAAAGTTTAAGCCTCCCGCACGAAGATTCGTGCACGCATGGAAGCCGGTTTCATCGTATCTGTGTTTTCTTTACAAGCCGTCACACCGGCAATGGAATCAGGCACAAATGTCCTCAATATCCATCGCTAGCATAAACAGCAGAACAGCGACCGAAAAGCCGCAAACAATAATTGCTATCATAATTCCCCCTATTTAAAATCCCAATAACACATACGTTTGCAGGTCCATACGAGATTCATAAAAATCCAACAGACCCTTCGTGTAAGGGATTGACGGTCTAATGGGGATATCCGAAAACCCGACCATGAGTTTCTCTAAAAGCCTGATTGACGCAGCCAAAGCGCTTTCTAACCGAGTCAATCAACTGGAGTTCGCGGAACCGGTATCCTACGTTTACAATCCACTCGACTATGCTTGGCAAAGCCACCGTCGCTATATCGAAAAATTTGGAGCTTCAAAAAAGCGTGTCGTATTTATGGGCATGAACCCTGGGCCTTGGGGCATGTCGCAAACGGGAGTTCCTTTCGGAGAAATTTCATTCGTTCGAGACTGGATGGGAATCAACGAATCCGTAAAGAAACCAAAGCATGAACACCCAAAGCGCCCCATCGTAGGATTCGAATGCGAAAAATCAGAAGTTTCCGGTCGTCGACTCTGGGGTCTCCTAGCCGAGCGCTATCCCAATCCCATGGATTTTTTCGACGAGCATTTCGTCCTCAACTACTGCCCGCTCGTTTTTATGGAAGAAAGCTCGCGAAACCGAACTCCGGACAAACTCCCCACTAACGAATCGGCCGCCCTCTTCGAAATCTGCGATCATCATCTTCGGAGATGCATCGAAACGCTGGAGCCCGATTGGGTCGTTGGCATTGGAGGCTTCGCCCAAACTCGAGCTAAGATCGCTCTCTCTGGGATTGAAATCCAGCACGGGAAAGTTTTGCATCCCTCGCCCGCAAGCCCCGCAGCTAACAGGGGATGGGCCCAAGCCGCTACCAAGCAATTGACCGAGCAAGGGATCTGGTAAAACTCGGAGACAACCGAGCACATTTGACTCTTGTTTACAGCCGAATCCAGCGAATACAAAAACGCCTATTTACTCCAGTCGATCGATTCGAAATTTCTCCGGAATTCATCTGAAAAGATATTCCTCGGAACATCGCCCTTTCCATTCTGGCTCACGGAATCGCTTTTCGCTTTAGGCGTAGATTCACTCTTACTCGGCTTGGACTCCGGCTTATTGGGTGAACTTTTCTTTTCTTCTGCCATATTGATTACGAATTAAGAGGCAGCTAAGAAAAAAATCCAGCCTCGCCTGTCAATGACATTTACGTGCGGGATTAGCAATCATCCCTCATTGGATATCAGGTTTCTAGATGCCCTACTTCGTATTCGTTCACTCGGGAATCATAGATTCCGGCGGAAGTAGACTTTCCCACCTCTGGTCACCAACCGCGCGATTCGGTTCGCCTTCAAAAGCAGACCTCCTATAACCCTCCCTATGCCAGAAAATGTTGACGAACATAAACCTCGGAATACCGGTCCCGAAGCAGGTGCCTGTGGCCTGCCATCAAACGCAGAGATCAGCCAAATAGGGAAATTCCAAAAATCGGATGAAGAATGGAAAAAATCCCTAACCCCAGAACAATACCGAGTCCTGCGAAATCAAGGAACGGAACCTCCCTTTCAGAACGAATACTGGGATTTGAAAAAAGACGGAAACTACCATTGTGCCGGCTGCGGTACAACACTCTTCGCAAGCAGCACGAAATTCGATTCGGGAACCGGTTGGCCTAGTTTCTTCGATCCCGCCAATTCACAAATGGTCGGCGAGACCACCGACGTCAGCCATGGCATGACTCGCACTGAAGTCCATTGCAACAACTGTGGCGGCGATCTGGGCCACGTGCTGGGGGGCCACGTCCTCGAACAGGTCAATGGTCACGACACCGGACGCCTCGCCCGCCACTTCGATCTGCAACCCCGTGGCCAGCGCCGGGGAGGCCAGCAGGGAAAAGGCCAGAGCCAGTTTACGCATCGGCGGCCACCTTGACCGAGATCATCCGGTCCGGGGTC
>JAUHWE010000346.1 GCA_030424825.1 Verrucomicrobiia bacterium | reverse complement strand
CCGTCAGGGGCGTGTACTCGAATTTTACGACACTACTACCTCCCTCATCTGTCCTTTGCGATCCGCAGGCCACGAGCAGGAAGAAAAAAAGAATGAGCGTGGTTTTCTCGAATGTTGTTTTCATAATTTATCTGAAGGGTCGCCATATACGGCGACCCTATCAATGATCTTTCTCACCATACCCCGCAACTCTGATCCTCCTCAATCGATGGTGAGTCAAGATTTGGAGAGCACAGGGGGCGGATCCCAGACAATTGAAAAAACCAGCGAGCATAGGCACTCGCTGGTTCAACAAAATTAGAACGAATAGGTCACGCCCGCATTAATCTTCCTTCCAGTTTGCGAGAACAGTCGAATGCGTTCTGCACTATCGGGATTGGGGCTGCTTACATCATGTGCATAGAATTCGTAGGTAGTCGAATCGTCGAGATTGATTGCGTCCAATGTCAGCTTGATCTTCTCGTTGACACGATACTGGATACGTCCATCCCATTGGCCATAATCTTCCCGCATGAGTGGGGCGTTTTGATGGAATCGAGAGTTAAGAAGGTAACGCTCGCGCCAGTTGTAAGCCAATCGCATCGAGAAGGGTCCTTTGTCGTAAAAACCGACTAGGTTATAGGAGTGCTTGGACAACCCTTCCAATGGAAGCTGGGTTAAAGCGGAGTCAGGAAACGTACCATCCGCATTTCTCAGATCAGCATCGGCAAAGATGGTATTGCGTGGACCTATCCCGCTTTTGGTATACGTGTAGTTAGCGGTAAACCCGAGCCCATCGAAAGGCTCAGGCAAATTGGCGAATTGCTTTTGATATGCCACCTCAAACCCTTCGACTGTATCCCCAGCAAGATTTTCCGGGCGATTCAGTGCAACCTCTTCTCCTGGAGCAATCGCAACTCCCGGTGCCAGTTCTTCCGTAAAGGGCACGGTTGTCGCTGAAGTAGTGACAAAGCTTTCTACATCCTTGTAGAAGAACGCTAGGGAGAAGGAGTCGATGTCATTGATATACCACTCGACAGACAGGTCCAGTTGGTCAGCCCGATAGGGATCGAGATACGGATTCCCATTATTGATACTAACAGGGACGCGCTCTAGGTTCACGGTTTGGGAAACCGTCATGAAGTCCAGCTGTGGCCGGGTCATTACACTGGCGCCAGCGAGACGCAAGACTAGGTCCTGGCGAGGCTTAGCGACAATGGTGAAACTCGGTAGAACATCGTCATAGCCCGTATCGATTGATACGGGTTCGACCACTCCACCAATGCTAGAAGATCCTCTAGAATTCAAGCTCGTGTCGGCGTAACGGAAACCGAAGTTTCCGTTTATCGGAATTTCGCCCCAAAGCGTTTCGAAGTTCAGTTTCGCATAACCGGCAAAAACTTCCTCGTTGATGCTAAAAATCTGTAGTGGATTTGGATTGGCCCACGGATCCGAGAGATCAAACGAAAGGCCTTCAGCAGCAAGATAATCCAGCGTTTTTTGCTGGTCTACCACCATCCACGAGCGGATTACATCAGCTCCCGACGCGTCCAGATAATTATCTATTGGGAATGGAACTACAGCACTCTCAGGAGTTTCAATTCCGATGGGGAAATTCGCGGGGCGCCGGGTCAAACCAATGCGTCTCGGCCGATCAGTTGTTCGCTCGGACAATCGGAGCCCGGTTTCAAAGGAGGAAAAGAAGCCCTCTTCGAACTGGTAGTCCAAATCGGCAGCCAATGCAGTATCCTCATTCTCATTTATGATGCGGTTTAGATTCAGCTGCCGCACATTGTAAAGGGTCCTGTCATTGGGATCGATTCCGGTCAGTCTGAGATCAGGAACTCCCGAACCACTCTCAGGCAATGAGTAGACACCCGCTGGAAATTCAGCAGGATTCCAGCGAATATCAACCCGGTTCTCGGGATTGCTGTCGTTATAGCTTTCGCTCACACTAGCATCGAACTCTAAACTCAAGCGATCGCTAGGCTTCCACTCAATATTGGCGCCATAGCCATTAACAATGGTATTGCGTAGGGTGTACTGCTGGATCGGAACTGACTGATTGGTTTGTCCGTCGAATGCGATGCCTGTGCCGTTCTCATTGAAGGTATAGTCGTCTAGTATGTCGGGAAACGCTCCTGTTCTATTCGGAGTATTAACGTTGTAGGCATTTCTGGCCTGCTCAGTGGTGTACTGGTTCCAATTTCCGCTCAGTGTTAGCTTTATCTGATCACTCGGCTGCCATTGGTAGGCTCCCGTTACCCCCTTACGTTCGCGATCCCTTATGTAAGACTGGTGTAGAAAGAAACGCGGCGTGAATAGATCCTGCCCTCCATCAATCGCGTTTCTGACCCAGCCGTTGTTGCCAAAGTTATCCGTACGTTGCACGTTGTCTTCTAAAGCAAATGATACTAGGAATCCTTGCTTACCATCATCGAACTGCTGGCTGAACAATCCAGAGTACTTATTGCTCCAATCGTCCAACAGATCCATGTGTGAGAAGGTAGCTGTCAATCTCGCGACTCTCGGATCCCTGAAGTTAAGCGGTTTCGGGGTTTGGATCTCGACGACGGCTCCAATGCCGCCCTCTACCAAATCAGCAGATTGCGATTTGATAACTCTCAAGCTTGATACCAAATCGGCCGAGAGCGTCGAAAAGTCGAACGCGCGCTCAAATCCACCTGAACTGGCGGTTCGTCCATCAACCGTAACCATGTTGAGACCTGGTTCCACACCACGTACGGAGATATAGGTGCCTTCTCCATCATTGCGTTGAATCTGCACACCCGTAATGCGCTGCAGCGCTTCCGCCACATTCTCGTCGGGAAACTGTCCGATATCCTCAGACAAGATGACATCACTCACCTCGGTTGTGGATCGCTTCGCTTGCATGGATTGCCTGAGGCTATCCGCGTAACCTTCGACTACTAATTTTTCGAGTTCGAACGCTTCGCCGTTGGCGGTTTCTTGGGCTTGAAGACCAATGGGGCCTGCAAGGGATAAGCAGAATGCCAAGCTGAGAGCGAGGCTTCGGACAATCCCTGAATCTGGGTGGTTACTTTTCTTACTATTCATTGTGGGTTTCGTAGTATTATGGGGTGGAGGAGGCTGAGTATGGTGGCAGTCTCCTGAAAATCAGTTGTCACTCACTAAGCCCGTGTAATCAGGCCTTGTGAGGAGTGTAGGGTAGGCACTATATTAGCAGTCGCGAATCCGGATGACTATACCCAGTAAAGGGTAAATTTGAGGGTTCTAAGCCTATAGCCTTGCTCCCCAATGTAGCTCGGAATACAGTCACTTCTCAGTGAATGCCCCTTTCCAAACCCCTATACCCAGCCCAGAAGACCCCAACGAACCGATCAAGGCGTGCATCGTGGAAGACCATATCGATTTCCGCACGATCCTTTGCGACGCAATGAAGTCCACCGACCGCCTGCATTGCCAGGCGGCGTTTTCTAATGTCGAAGACCTCT
This sequence comes from Verrucomicrobiia bacterium, assembly GCA_030424825.1. Classification (GTDB taxonomy): domain Bacteria; phylum Verrucomicrobiota; class Verrucomicrobiia; order Opitutales; family Opitutaceae; genus Pelagisphaera. The sequence continues at coordinate 2,169 of JAUHWE010000346.1, read as the reverse complement.
TCGACCACCTCAAGGAGGCCGAACACCCCGACTTGATAATCCTCGACCTGGGATTGCCGGGGATGGACGGAATCGACGCAATCTCGCATCTGAGAAGGCTGGCTCCAGAAACGCAAATTCTCGTGCTCACTGTATTCGATAATAAAACACGCGTCTTCCAAGCACTGGGGGCAGGGGCATCCGGCTACCTCATAAAGTCCGACGACCTGCATGTGACCGTTCAAGGGATCGAGGACGCTTACAATGGCATTTGCCCATTGAGCAAAGAAATCGCCCAAATGGTTTTCGCCACTTTCTCAAAATTCAAACCCGTTTCCCCTGAAGCGGAACTATCTGCTCGAGAGATTGACGTGCTAGAGCAACTGTCCAAAGGCAAGAGTCGCCAAGAAGCCGCGGATTCTCTCTTCATTAGCAAGCATACCATCAACACGCACATCCGTACGATCTATCGAAAACTACAGGTCCACAATGTTTCCGGTGCGGTCAGTCGAGCGGCGGAGATTGGAATACTATAAGAATGTGTTTCAGAAGTCGAAATCTGGTAGGGCAAGAGCGTCCCGCTCCATCGCTGGGCCTATTTCATAACTTTGGACGTAGCGGAGCGGGACGCTCTCGGCCTACCCTTCGAACCTACTATCGAAAAGCGCTGCTACTCACGGTCTTTTGCTCATACTTCGGATTGCAAGCGCAGGAGAAAACATGGGAGCATTCTATGGCCCATCTATTCAGTCAGCAGTATCGAGAAAACCATGCCCGATTGAAAGCGCTTCCCGTAGAGATCGACCGACTCCCTTCGCCTTACCTTGGGGAGCCAACAGGCAGTGGAGGCTATTTGGCAAGCTGGCTCGATTCACCAGAGGGTGTTGTCACGCTCACGCTTCGATGGGAACGTGAATACGCAATCGATGCGATCGGCCTGTGTCCGTTGCGTCTTTATTTAGGGGATGAAGGGGGTCTTATCGACAACGCGTACTGGCCGGGCTCTATTACTGTAAGCGCGCGGAAGGGAGACCATTTTGTGGAAATGGTGCAGCTTAATGATACACAAAGAACCATACGGAAGTCCCTGCCCGAGTTCGTCGCATTCGAAGCGGTTTCAACCAAGGAAATAAAGATTGTCTGCACCCGACTGGCAAAGCGAATCGGGGCTCCGCAATACGCGGCGGGTTTCGCGGAAGTGTTCGTTTTTTCCTCAAACGCGAATATCGCTCCCCAATCTATGGTTAGCAGCTCGGGAAGCCGCCAAGGCTATCGCGTTTTGGCGACCGACTACCTAGTCGACGAACAAACGCCCCTCGGGTTGCCCGAATTGAAAGGAAACTCGCCGATATCCGGCCTAGGCCTACTCCACGCCACATTCAACGAGCACTACAAACTTCCCTACCTCTTTGAAGTGACGTTTGAGGAACCTCTCCCAATGAACGCCGTTCGCCTTGATCCGGTTGTTTTGCATAAAGTCGGCCAAGCGTTTCCAGTCCGATTCATGATCGAGCTGCTCGACGGCGAGAGTCAGGTCATGCAACGAGAAGATAGATACAAAAACGAAGTGTTTCCGAATCCAGGGCTCAATCCCTATACCGCCTACTTCGACCGAGCGGAGATTCATGCTATTCGGCTCACCGTTTTTGAAGCCTCAAAACCAACCCCCAAGTCGCAACCGAGCATCCGAATTAGCGAGATGACCCCTATGCTTGACGGCACGCCACTGCTAGTACGCGCACGCTTCGACAATTCCACTCCGACCCCCTCGTACAAAAGCGAAATTACAGACGCTGCGGGAACACCGATCTATTCGACACTGGAGTCCACCTACGACGGGATGACACAGACCGGTAGAGTCATTACTCATCGTGATTGGATACAAGGATTATCCCGTCTCCAAAAGTTGTTTGAGGAGGAATCGGTCATAAAGAATCAGCAGGCGGAATCTATAAAGTTTTTTCGGGCCGCAACGCTATGGACTGTCTCCATTGGTGTTTTCCTAATCGTTGCCGCGGCCACCTATATTACCATACGCGGCCGTATTAGAGCCTGGCGGGAGATTCAAGGAGTGCGCGAGCGAATCGCCAGCGATCTCCACGATGAAGCGGGGAGCAGCCTCGCCTCCATTGCCCTTCGCGCGGCCCAGTTACACGCTAAAACCGATAATCCGGAAGATAAAAAGAATCT
>JAUHWE010000345.1 GCA_030424825.1 Verrucomicrobiia bacterium | reverse complement strand
ACAGCCCAGCTGTATAGCAAATAGGCTTCCGCCAGGTCTCTTACTTCGGGATCCTTGGCATATTTATACAGGGTCATTACCGGAACCGTCGCGAGCATGAAATAAGTCGTGGAAAGGTATTCGGTGTATCCTTTCTCGTACATACTTTGAAAGGTTCCGCGCAACCGTCGACTCATCTCCGCCATCAACTCTCTACTCGTCATTCCATCCTGCCAAGAGACTTCCGGAAACCGTTGGGCCAGCAGGTAACCACCGCACCACAGCAGCATGGCGTGATTTTCCGTACCATGGCCCATGACATAATCCGGCGTAAAGCGTTGAACATCCTCCTCAATGGCTTGTTTTTGATCCTCGGAAAAATAATCCCAATAGGCGGACACGGCATGAGCCATCTGAAAAACCTCAGCAATGTTGGCATCAGGATGGTCCAACATGTTAGTGAGAAAATCCAAAGCGTAGGCATCCCGTGAGTCATTCCACAGTCGAGCGAACGCCCTAGGAGCATCATGCCAGCCCGAACCCGCCAGTTTATTATCTTTCATATTTTCCAACAACCACATCCGGCGCAACTCATAGGTTGAAAAGTCCTTGTCGGCAAAATGTTTTTCAAGGGGAGCGCCCGATGCGAAAGGCCCTAACGAAAGGCTCTGACAAATGATAAGTATATAAAAAATAAGACGGTGCATGTTTTCGTTTGTAGTTAATTTTACAATGACAGTGGGATCCGCTTGCCTTAAGCCAGCACAGCCTTGATCACATGCCCATGTACATCCGTGAGCCGCCTATCCAAGCCGTTGTGATACCAGGACAGTTGATTGTAATCGAGCCCGAGAATGTGAAGAACCGTTGAATAAAACTCCCAGATGGTGGTGGGATTTTCAATTGCTCGGCGTCCGAAATCATCCGTCGCGCCGTAGCTGATGCCGGGCTTGACGCCACCCCCCATCATCCACAAGGTGAACCCGTCCGGATTGTGATCACGCCCGACGGTACCCTCCTGACAAGTTGGCATGCGCCCGAACTCCGTCGTCCAAAGAACCAGGGTATCTTCCAGCATTCCCCGTTGTTTCAGATCCGTCAATAACGCTGCGGTAGGCTGGTCGAATACCGGAATGTGCCGATCGTAATCCGCTTTCAAGGTTTTGTGGGCATCCCAGTTGAGCAGTCCGTCCACCCCGCTTGCACGGGACGCGCAAAAAAGATTCACATAACGTACCCCACGTTCAAGCAATCGGCGGGCCAACAAACAATTTCTACCATAAGCGGCTTTTAACCGGTTCTTGGAATCGGTTCCATAGAGTTTGTGGATGTGTTCCGGTTCGCTCTGAAAATCCCTGACCTCGGGAGCGGACAACTGCATTTTACCCGCCAACTCGTAAGCGCCGATACGCGCCTGCAGGTCGCTTTCCTCCGGACGCAATGCCGCGTGGTTCTGATTGAAAAACCGTAGGAGATCCCGAGTTCCCCGCTCTTCCTGTTCACTAATTTTATCCGGTTTGTTGAGGTTGCGTATGGGCTGGTGAGCCGCCATGATGATAGCTTGGTGTTTGGCGGGGAGAAAACCATTACTCCAGTTCGCTTTACCGTTTGGCGGCTCACCACGAATATCGGGTATAGCCACGTAGGTAGGCAGGTTGTCTGACATGCTGCCCAGAGCATAGCTGATCCAGGAACCCGCGCTCGGGAACCCTTCGGTGGGATGCCCGGTGTTGACGAACACACAGCCTGGACCATGAGTATTGGTTTTCGACTGCATGCCATGAAAAAATGCTATGTCGTCCACGTGTTTGGCCATGTGTGGCATCATGGAGGAAATCATTTTTCCACTTTGCCCGGCGGGTTTAAACTCCCATGGACTCTTCATAAGCGGGCCATTTTTTCCTTGGAATGATACCAAATTCTCTTCACCCGGCATTGCGGTACCATCGTATTTTTCCAGTGCTGGCTTGTGTTCCCACAAATCCATATGCGACGCTGCTCCTGGACAAAATATCTGGAGAACCCGTTTAGCCCTTGGCTTGAAATGCGTATAACCGCTTCCAGCGTTCCACGCATTGCCACCAGACGACCGGGCGATTACTGAATCTTGGCCAAGCAGGTGGCTCAGCCCAACGCCCATTAATCCGGTTGTGATATTCCCCAGAAAGCGTCGACGAGTAGAATTGGATAATGAATCAGTCATGAAAATAGGTATTAATCTAAATAGATCAGCTCACTTGAATTAATCACCGCACGGCAAAGCGCTCGCAGTCCTAATGTATCCACAATATCAATAGAACGTTTGAGTTCAATGGGCTCCGGATCCCGCTGATAGGCAAGTCGGAATACTTCTACCACCAGCTCATCCGATGCATTTCCACTGACACCTTTTACTCTTCCAGCAAACGACTCTGCCATATCAACAGTGAAGCTGTGATTTAGTAAAGTTAGGGCCTGCAGAGGAGTTGTTGTCTCCGAGCGTTCCGGCACTGAGAAGGCACAGTCTGGAAGGTCAAATTCTGTCATTAGGTCCACCACAGAGGCCCGCGCGTTTTGGTGATAGACAGCTCTCCGGTAAGTTTCCGGTCCGTGTTCGTCAAGAGGCCTGTAGGTAGCAACATTATGCCGAAAATACTCATATAACCTGAATCCCGGTCCTCCCATGTTCGTGTCGAGTTCACCCGAAACAAAAAGAATGGTATCGCGAATTTCCTCGGCCGACAAACGGCGTGGCGGAAATCGCCAAAGGAACCGGCTATCCGCATCGACATTCGCACCATCGGCCCGCCAGTCCGAAGACTGCCGGTAGGTCTCAGACATCAAGATCATCCGGTGGATGTCTTTAATCCGCCAGTCGTTTTCCTTCAGTTTATGGGCCAGAAAATCCAGAAGTTCCGGATGAGTCGGGCGACTTCCCATGTAGCCAAAATCGTTGGGTGTGTCCACAATCCCTATACCGAAATGATGTTGCCAGATTCGGTTCGCCAACACCCGAGGAGTCAATGGATTATCCGGATGGGTAATCCACTCGGCAAGTCGCCGTCGGCGCATTCCTTCGTCGGTCTCGTTGTCCAGCTCGTACGCCGAAACCACTTCATCCAAGGTGGATACGCTAGAGGCCAGAACCTCATCGCCGGGTTTCTGCGGATTCCCTCCGATAAACAAATGGAAGGGGCCTTCAGCCTCCTCCTGATTCCTCTCCCCCATCCAGAGCGTGGGGTGTTCCGGAATCTCCGTTATGGCTTTCCGAACTTTCCTCATTCGCTCAGAGATCCGGGACAGTTCCACGCTTTCCTCGTCGGTGGACTCGAGCTTCAATAATCGCTGGTGAGCATGTATGGAAACTCCGTTTTCGTCTTTCGCGCAATAAGCGCTCGGTTTTCTATCAGCGCTGTTGGCGACCTCCTTCCATGACTTTCCATCTGAGGACACTTCTATCCGGTAATCCGCAACGAAAATAAAGTTGCGGTGACTCTCTTCCTCGACTTGGCGCGCGCTGGAAAATCGGACTCGATCGATCAGGGTTTCCTTGCTTAGTTCGATGACCAGTTCTGGTTCGAGCGAAATAAACTGTTCTCCAAATAGTCCGTCAATTAGCAATCGTGGACCAAAGGCATCCGCAAAATCTTTAATCTCCTTCGCAACACCGGTCGCAACGCCTCCATTTTCCGATAACGCAACGTTGACCGGCCGGGTTCCACTGGACCACACTTCAAATTCGTCCATTTTGAAATTCGTGGCAATTGTTGGAATGACATCCTGGGCCTCACAAATGAATCTGACGTACTTGGCCGCTATCGGCTCGAAGGTTTCTTCCGTACTTACGCGGTTGGCGGGTGGGCGCGGCCAGAGAGTCTCGTAGTAATCCATTCTGCCCAGGCCTCTCTGGATGATTTTCTCCGACAGGGCCTCTTTGGCATCTTCCAATTCCTCGAGTTCCGCTTCCAAAGGTTTAACCCGGGCCAGACGACGTTCCTTTTCCTCTGATGAAGCCCAATCCACTGAACCATGGCGAATACCGGCAAATGTGGCATAAAGACCGTAATAATCGGCCTGTGCAATAGGATCAAATTTATGATCATGACAACGCGCACAGGCTAGGGTCATCGCCAAGAAAGACTCTCCGGTGGCATTGATGATTTCATCCATTGTATTGGCCCGGATTTGGGCCACCTGCGCCAGGTCTAAGTTTGTTACATCGTCGTAGGGTCCGGCCACCAAAAATGCGCTGCCGATTTCGACCTCAGGCTGCCCCTCCCCGATGACATCACCGGCCAAGTGCTCCAGGATGAGTCGGTCAAAGGGCTTATCCTCGTTGATCGATTGAATGATATAGTCCCTGAACGGCCAGAGGTCATCGATTATGGCATTTCTTTCATACCCCTTGCTTTCACCAAACCGGATAACGTCCAACCAATGGCGGCCCCAACGCTCCCCATAGTGCGGGGAACCGAGAAGACGATCGATCAGTCTTTCGTAGGCACGGGGATCTTTGTCCGCTACAAACTCGGCCACCGCTTCCTCCGTCGGGGGCAGGCCCCACAAATCATAAGTGACACGGCGAATCAGGCTGCGACGGTCCGCTTCCGGATTCATGTCCAGATCCAGCTTAGTCAATTCATGCCGGATGTAATCATCGATGGAATCGAGGGATGGTTCGGCAAGCGGCTGGTAGGCCCACCAGGACTTGTCTGCCTTCGATGCCTCCTTCAGAATCAGACCCTCAGGCCATTCAGCTCCAGCATCAATCCAAGCAGCTAGCAAATCGGCTTCATCCTTGGTAAGCGGATCACCTTTTTCTGGCATTTCTGGTTTCTCCCCTTCATCGAAGGGAACTGTAACCATGTGAAGAACACTGTCATAAGAATTACTTGGGACTAAAATGTCATCACCCGCCGCAAGAATAGACTCTTTCGTGATCATCGAAAGATCTCCCTTCATTACGTTCGGGTTATGGCATCCGAGGCACTTTTGCTCTAAGAAAGGAGCAACTTCCTTTTCAAAATCCACCGCTTTCGCTTGCTGGGCAAAAGAGCCCAGCAAGGAGGCGGTCAAGAAAATCAAGGGTTTGAATCGAGACATTAAACCTAGCTGATTCGAACAAGATTACGCTAACTTAGAACCTAAACGTCGAACTAAGAAACCAGTCACGCTCCTTAGCCAACCGGTATACTTTACCAGATCCGTCAGCGTTATAGAAAACAGGTATTAGGTCGTCTTCGTTAAATACATTTCGAACATTTAGCTTCAACAGCCAATCAACATTCTGCGACAGTTTAGTCTTATAAGAAAACCAAGCATCGAATTTCAGATCCTCAGGACCCCAAACGGGATTATTGACATCAGGAAGGATACCTAACTCCGGGTCGTCTATGAATTCCGTCCCAATGGCTACCGCAGACTGCCAACGAAAACCTCCACCGACTCCGAAACCTTTAAGCCTCGAATCCTGGTCAAATGTATAGTTCGTGATGGCATTTACACGCCATTCACGGAGTTCTTCCGCTTTCCGACCATCGCCAGCGATATAAGTTTGAACTATCGCTAATTGCTCTTCGATACGATTTCTAATAGTTCCTTCCGATGTGTCACTCCTTAGGACATCGGCCACTTGGGGCGCCAGCCAGGCTTCGGCTAATCGGTTTACTTCAT
>JAUHWE010000344.1 GCA_030424825.1 Verrucomicrobiia bacterium | reverse complement strand
CATCCACCGTATAGCCTCGCTGAGACCAATCCCTGGGGAAATCAATCAGCTGCGCAGCGATATCCTTTACGGGCGAATTCTTGGGCAATTGTCCATCGCTCGCCCATCCACGTTCTGGGACATGCGCGTAGCAGGAGGCGGGTGTGGCATGAGTCAGCTCGGCGGTGCTCACCACCCCTGTCGACTTGCCCGCAATTTCCGCCTTTTCTAAGAGAGTGAGCAATTCATTCCCAATGCTTGATTCCGCATCGCCGCGAATCGCCCGTTGATTGACGGAGATGAAACCAGCCTTGCTTTTCACTCCCGTGATCATGGCCGTCATCGTTCCAGCAGAATCTGCCGTCTGCTGGTTCGTATTGTAAGTCTTCGATAGGGCCGAGTGAGGAAACGTCTCGAAAAACAGAAAATTCTCTTCCCCCGATTCACCACGCTGCTGCCCTTCCAGAATCCTTGCGGCCGTCACCGAAGTGATGCCCATACCGTCTCCGATGAACAGAATCACGTTTCTCGCTTTGCGATTGTTCGGTTTCATCGCCTTTGCCTTAAGAATCCGCTCTCGCCCCTGCTCATACCAGCTTTCCGGTGTTTCTTCAGCAGCATTGCCGATCAACCCAGTGGTTGATATTAAAAGGATAGGGGCCAGCAAGAGTCTTACGAAAAAGCGCTTCTTCGAGATCATATTTATAGGGAGTTGAATCGCGATAAATCGGAAACGAAACAAACCGATTAATCGCGGCACCAAGAGATCGAAGACCCAAAAATAAGTGTCAATCCTTTAAGGCTAAGGCAAACTAGCCCGGTACCCGGAGAAAGGAGAAAAGAATGTTTACGAAGGGGCCGACCCATAAGCCCCTCAATGCCACTGCGTGCTATTCCCGGTTTCTCGTATCGAAGGTGATGGTGACCGGGCCGTCGTTCACGAGCGAGACTTGCATATTGGCGGCAAAGACGCCGGTCTTTACTGGGCAGCCAAGCGTAGCCTCAAGTGCCCGGACGACGTCTTCGTATAAGGCTTTCCCTTTTTGGGGATCGGCGGCGTCGTTGAAGGAAGGCCGGTTGCCCTTTTTGGTGGAGGCGATTAGGGTGAATTGACTTACGACCAGTATTTCGCCTTGGATCGATTGCAGATCACGGTTCATCTGCTGGTTGTCGTCTTCGAACACTCGCAGATTGGCGATCTTTCGGACCATCCATTCGATATCCTCGTTCGTATCCAGTTTGTGTATTCCTAGTAAGACGAATAGGCCTCGGCCAATCGAAGAATGAACCTTTCCATCGATTGCCACGGAGGCTTCGGCAACTCGCTGTGCGACTGCTTTCACGATTAGAGTTTTTTGAGGATGGCGAAGAATTCGATCCCGTTTTCCTCGCCGTTCGACTGGAACTCGATCTGGAACTCTATCCCGAGGGTCACCTTGCAGGCCATGAGAAATTCGAAAAACGTGTGGCTGTCCCAAACATGGGCATGTTCGCGGCGGGAGCGGGCGAAGGCGATATCTCCTTTGATGTCGCGTCCCGGCTCTTCGAATACATGTTTGCCAACGTGTCGAAGGAAGTCCAGATAGTGCTCGTCGTCGACTTCGTCCACACCGTTTCTGTACTCGGTTTCCAGATGTTCGTAACTGGTCAGCGGGCGCTCCTTGTCAAAGGTGTAGCGCTTATCCGGAGCGGCGATGGCGATCCGGCCACCGGGGCGCAGGACGTAGAACATGTCTTCGATCATGGCGATCGGGCACGCGACATGCTCGATGACATGGTTGGCGATGACGAAGTCCTGGCTACCAGCCGACTGCTTCCTCAGGTCGCGTTTGTCGATATCTCCGATGATGTCTACGGGAACTAAATCGGCGCTTTGAATTTCGGGAAAACGCTGGGAAGCCGTTTCCGGATCGATGGCGTCGAAGTAGGAGACGTGGCAGGAACTTGGGAGCTTAGCCGGTTCCCCGAACGCTCCGATTTCGAGGCCCTTGCCGCTCAAAAGTGAGTAGCCTTCTTCGCGGTGTTTCAATGCGGCGGAAGGACGTTTAGTTTGATCGGCAGGGGACTGCGGAACTGAGGGATGAGGCGGGCTCAGTCGAAATCTACCTCGGGCTCGACCTCGGCTTCGTAATCCACGCCATTGATGCCGAAGCCGAAAAGCCTCAGAAACTCGGTCTGGTAACCTTCGAAGTCGGTCAGCTCCTCTAGATTTTCGGTGGAGACGAGAGGCCAGACTTCCGTGACGGCGTCTTGAATCTTGTCTTCCATCTCCCAGTCATCCATGCGGATGAGGCCGAGCTCATCGAGGGGGACATTGCCGTCCTTGTGGTAGAGGCGATCGGAAAAAAGCCGTTGCATCTGCTCGATGCAGCCCTCGTGGCCGCCGCGCTCCTTCATGATCTTGAAAAGGATGGTGATGTACAGGTTGACTCCCGGGATGGCGGAGCTCGCCTGGGTCACGACGGCCTTGTTGACCGAGACGTGGGCTTCGCCCTGCAGGGCGCTAACGGATTCGTTGATCGCCTTTTTGGCCCTTCGGAGATCGATTTTGGCTCTCCCAATGGTCCCGTCCTTGTAGATGGGCCAGGTTACTTTGGGCCCGATGTAGTCGTAGGCTACGGTTTTGAAACCTTCGGACAGCAGGTCGGCTTTCTGGAGAGCCTGTATCCACAATTCCCAATCCTCACCGCCCATGACTTTGACGGTGTTCCGGATATCTTCTTCGGTAGCCGCTTCGACGGTTGCTTCCTGGATCGACTTCTTATCGGTATCCAAATATTTATTGGAATAGTCTGCCCCGATTGGCTTGAGGGCGGAGCGGTAGGTCTCTCCGGTTTCTGGATCGGTACGGCGAGGGGAGGCCAGTGAATAGATCACGAGGTCGATTTTCCCCATGTCCGATTTGATGCGGTCGATGGCCTGCTCCTTGATCTCGTTTGAAAACGCGTCGCCATTGATGCTGCTGGCGTAGAGGCCGGCGGCTTTGGCCTGCTTTTCCAGGGCGACTGAATTGTACCAGCCCGGTGTGGCGGTTCGTCCCCGTTCCGAAGGGCGCTCAAAATAAATCCCGAGGGTATTGGCCTGGCACCCGAAGGCCGCCGCGATGCGGGAAGCGAGCCCGTAGCCTGTGGACGCTCCGACAATGAGCACGTTCTTAGGCCCGTTTTCGATGGCGGGCTGGCTTTTCACGTAGTCGATCTGCTCCTGAACATTGGCAGCGCAGCCGGTGGGATGAGCGGTGACGCAGACGAAACCTCTTACTTTGGGACGAATAATCATAAAAATATTTGGATTGGCTGAATTGCAGGGAGTGCGTTGATGAAACGAGTCGGAAGCATTGTCAGCTCCTTATTTGGGAAACATTGACCGATTATTCCAGTTAAATTCTGTTTGACGGATTCCGTGAGACTTTAGGCGATGCGACTGGTCCGCTACGGTTCCAATGCGGCGTGGTTCGCAATCAGGAGTATAGTGGCTACGTTTTGAATAGCAGTCCCGCTGGCGCTCGAACTCTAAAAAAGGGCCAGCCCGATTAACCCCAAGACGATGAGGAGCGCAATCAGAGAAAGGATTTTCCTCTCCTGCTTGGTGGTTTTTAAAAGCATGAATACAGAGTGGATTAGTATGAGAACAAGCGCTAGAACGCCTTTTAAGTAAGAGATGACAATGGATAGAAAACTGAATGCTCTCAAGCTTTTCGCGCTCCTCAGCGGGTTGATGCCCCTGCTGAGCTCGGGACAGAATTTCCAGACGGGCCCGGTCGATACGGAACAGGCCATTGCGGAGCTCGTAGCGGGTGTGACCTCCGTCCAGCCGGGTCAGACGATCGATGTGGCGCTGCGCCTCGAGCTGGACCCGCATTGGCATGTATATTGGAAGAACCCCGGCGACACAGGCCTGGCGCCGTCGGTCGATTGGGAGGTTCCCGACGGGATTAAGATGGGCGAGCTGGAGTTTGCGGCGCCTGAGAAGATCATTACCCCGCCCGACTTTGTATCTTATGGCTACGAGGGAGAGGTTTTTTTCCTGACGAAAGTGACGGTACCCGAGGACTTCGGGGTGGGGCAGACGTTATCGCTCAAAGCCGATGCCAGCTGGCTGGCGTGTGAGCAAATGTGCATTCCGGGAGGCGCTAAGCTCGCGCTTGAGCTGCCGGTGACCGGGGAAGCGGCCGTTTCCTCCCCGTGGGCGGATGCGTTGGCGGCGGCCCGGGAGAAGCTCCCGAAATCCCCAGATGCGGCCGTTCTAACCTTCGAAGCGCTCGAATCCACGATTTCGGCGAGTATCGTCTGGGATGGCTTCAAAGAAATCGATACCGAATCGCTCTATTTTTATCCGGAGGAAGAGGGACTCATCAATTCCGCCGCGGCCCAGAACTTTGTCCTCACGGATTCGACCCTGATTGTGTCGATGCAGAAATCAGAATACCACGAAGGTCCGGTGGACCGGCTTTCCGGCGTGCTGCACAGCGCGGCTGGCTTTCCGGAAGCTGGGGGTGCGAAGACGATTTTCTTGGATTCGGCGATCAAGCCCGGCTCTGCACAGGCTGCGGCGAATGCTGCTAATGGGGGATCGAGTATCGGTTTTGCCCAGGCGCTCCTGTTCGCGTTTGTCGGTGGGATGATTCTGAACCTCATGCCCTGTGTGTTTCCGATTCTGTCCATTAAAGTGCTCGGGTTCGTCCAGCAGTCGGGTGAGGACAATAAGAAGGCTTTCGCTCACGGACTTACGTTCGCGGGTGGGGTGCTGGCTTCCTTTTGGGTTCTGGCGGGAGCCTTGATCGCCTTGCGGGCGGGGGGTGAAAGTCTGGGTTGGGGATTTCAGCTTCAGTCACCCTATTTTGTGGGGGCGTTGCTATTGATTATGTTCCTGCTGGGCTTAAGTCTAGCAGGTGTATTCGAAATCGGGACCTCGGCGATTGGCCTGGCCGGAAAAGTCAAAGGAGAGGGTTACGGGGGCTCTTTTTTCTCCGGAGTTCTGGCCACGGCAGTGGCGACGCCTTGCACCGGCCCGTTCATGGGGCCTGCGCTTGGGTTTGCCCTGACCCTGTCGGCTTTCCAGTCGATGACGGTGTTCACGTTTTTGGCGTTGGGGATGGCGGCCCCCTATGTGATTCTCTCGTCTTTTCCGAAGCTGATAGAAAAGCTTCCTCGTCCAGGCGCGTGGATGGAGACTTTCAAGCAGGTCATGTCGTTCCCGATGTTCGCGACCTGTATTTGGCTGATCTGGCTGATGGGAGCCCATGTCGGTAACGATGGACTTATTATGGTTCTCGGAGGATTGCTCGTGGTGGCGATCGGGGCGTGGATCTACGGACGTTGGTCAACGCCGGTGAAATCGGTTTCAACTCGTAGGGTTTCGACCATGGTCGCCGCAGTGATCGCTGTCATTGGAACCTGGATGCTAATGCCGTCGGAAGAAGCGACTTCAGCGGTAGCTGCGGAAGAAGCGGGAGGTCCAGACAAGTACGGCGTCGTTTGGGAACCGTTTTCCCCGGAGCTGGTTGCCGCGGCCCGAGGGGAAGGAAAACCCGTCTTTATCGATTTTACGGCGAAGTGGTGCCTGACCTGCAAGGCAAACAAGGCGGTGGTTTTCGCTTCGGACGAAGTAAAAAATCGTTTCGATGAATTGGGTGTAGTGATGGTGAAAGCCGACTGGACA
>JAUHWE010000343.1 GCA_030424825.1 Verrucomicrobiia bacterium | reverse complement strand
CTGCTTCAGTCAAGCGCTAGCGCTTATTTCAAGGCAACCTCGTCAGTGATTTCCTTTCCGACGAAAGGTATTCGAACCTTCGAAGAAACGGCTTCACCGTCGATTTGAGCGGGAGTGAATCTCCAGCGTTTTACGACTCTAACAACTTCCGTATTGTGGCGTACATCAGTCGATCTCAGGACTTTGGCTCTAATCACCTTGCCCTTCGAGTCCACCGATAACAATACGTCGATTTTCAGGTCTTCTGGCGCCGCCCTCAACTTAGGTCTCACAACCTCAGTCGGTACTGCAACACCCCGAAGATCCTGGTGTTTTCTCACATACGTCTGTTCATAGCCCGTCTCTGAATACAAATTCAGAGAACCCGCTATCGCTAACAGACAGACCATCCCTACTTGTCTTTTCATGTCAGTTTTCGTTTTGACTTAACGCCTCTCCCAATGCCCCAGTTGCAGGGCACTGCAATAGAGACAATCGACTTTATCTCGTATTCAATTATTGGCGTCAATTCACCAAGTGTAGCAATTGAGTTACGGAACTCTAGATTAAATCAGCGCTCTACGCACAACACCAGCCAGTCACTCTTCCCCTTTGATCTGGCCCCAGAGACTCTTGAAGACTTTCGGATCCGCATTTCGGAAATGAAGAAAGCGAGCGTGGCGGTCCGGAAGGTTTGGATCAAATTCGATTCCCCACAGCGGAATCACAGAATGCGGCAACATGGCGTAACGGGTGTCGCCAATGACATTTGGTCGACTCGGATGCCAACCCAGATAACCGGCAGAGAAGTGATCGAAGCGATCCAGATCCCTACTAAGTACCGATTCTTCGGGGAGCGATTCCTTCAATTTATCTAGATCTACGCCATGAATGCGTTCACCTTTATAGACAAGAATTTCCCCGCTCAAGGGATTCACCCGAATGGCGTCTACCTGAAAGTCTTCTTCAATCTTGTAGATTCCCCGCCACACCAACAGATTGCCAATAGAGGGCTTAACGGTAAACCGGTCGGCATTCGTATCGCCCCGAATTTCTGCCAGATCTTCAAGAGCCCTTAGGGCCCTTTGGTTTTGCAGGGCCCCAAAAGACAAATAGGCCAAAACAAAACCGCATCCCATCCCAATCCATTTTGGATTCGACCGTATCCAGCCCAAACCAAGAAGGCAAAGGACTGTTCCCGTGAAAAATGGATCGACAATCGAAATGACGCTCCACGCAACACGCAAGTTTGAGAAAGGCCACAGCAACTGTGTCCCATAGCTGGTGCAAGCGTCCAGCAACCCTGCCGTCGCGTAACCCGCCGTGGCGTAAAGCAGCAATTTCCGAAAATCGACGCGATTCCGGAGAAAAAACCATAACAAGCTGGCGCAAACCAGACCTCCTAAGGGGATAAAGATGAGCGAATGGCTAAAGTGGCGATGGTACTCGATATTCAGCAAAGGATCCGTCTCAGAGCGTATGAATATGTCTGCGTCCGCGAGCATTCCTCCGATCCAGCCAATCGCCACCGCGTATCGGACCTGATCCGGCTTCGATACTGTCGCTGCGGCTAGCGCTCCTATTGCTCCCTGGCTTATCGGGTCCATTTCAATGTTCTACCATCTATCGCGTTTCGAAATGTTTGGATCGCAGATTACACAACCGGCGACAACTCGAAAACAGCGTCGGGCAAATCGATCACCTTAAATTCAGTCGATTTCGCTTTCATTCCAGGCGAGGATCTTAAACAATCTCCTTATGGAAAAGGGCCGATACGAGCCAAACGATGAAGGGTATATCAACGATCATGTCCGCGATGCAGCGGAAAGCGTTTCGAAAGCAATCCACGTGTATTGTGAAGGTCATTACGCGCACAGCAATGCAAAGGACATTCCAAGCGATCACCCCTTGGTGACCATTATGGATCAGTTGAGAGAACTGGATAAAGAAACGGCCGAACACGCCAACCGCATACATGACCCCAGTCTTTTCAAAATCCACAAACCAACCAGAAAAGCTAAAACGCGGTGGAATATCTAGCGGTACCCCCAATTTCAAAATAATCCTTCCCAACTAGAGCATGACTCCTTCCCAAATCATCCCCTCACTTTTTGCACTACTATTACTATTCACCCTCACTTCCTGTCAGCCATCGGCAACTGAGCGGCCTGCCGTTTCTATCGATGGAAACACTTTCTTGATAGATGGAAAACCCACCTACGAAGGTCGCTATTGGAAGGGAAACAAAATCGAGGGTCTCTTGATGAATGCCCGACTGGTCCAAGGGGTTTTTGATGACGAGATTCCAGAGACGAGAAAATTCTTCCACTACCCCGACACGGGCAAGTGGGACCCCGACCGTAACACCAATGAATTCGTGGCGGCAATGCCTAGCTGGCGAAAGCACGGACTCCTCTCGTTTACGCTAAACCTACAAGGCGGAAGCCCAACGGGATACGGTAATAAGAACTGGGTTAATTCCGCTTTCACCACTTCTGGAGCGCTCAAACCCGCCTACATGGATCGACTGACTCGCATCCTGGACAAGGCAGAAGAGCTGAAAATGGTCGTCATCCTGGGCTATTTTTATTTCGGACAAGATCAGAACATCGAAAATGAAGCGGGCATCGTTAATGCCGTAGACAACATTACCGATTGGCTCCTTGAAAAGGGTTATCGTAATGTCCTCGTCGAAATTAACAACGAAAGCAACATCAAGGCCTACGATCACGAGATCCTGAAACCGGCTCGCGTATCTGAACTTATAGAGCGCGTAAAATCAAAATCCAGGAAAGGCTACCGACTCCTCGTCAGCACGAGTTTCGGCGGGCGCTACATTCCAGACGCCAATGTGGTCGCCGTATCCGACTATATCCTCATTCATGGAAACGGCGTCAAGGAACCCGATTTCATTAAAGAAATGGTTGAGAGAACGAAAGCCGTATCCACATACAAGGGACAGCCCATTGTTTTCAACGAAGACGACCATTACGAATACCACGCGGAGGCCAACAATTTCAAGTACGCCGTCGAGTCCTACGCATCATGGGGCTACTTTGATTTCCGCCGAAAGGATGAAACCGACATCAAGATCGGCTACCAGTCTGTTCCGGTCGACTGGAGCATCAGCCACTCCCGAAAAAAGGAGTTCTTCGACTACCTGAAGGAAATAACCGGAGAGTAGCCCCCGGCTATCCTTTGTCATCAAGGTACTTCCAAACCCCTTTGTGACGCTTGAATCGTGAGCACTCGTGGAGCTCGAAGGGCTCTCCATTAACGTAGTATTCAGCGACGAACTCGACCTTACCCGTCTTGTCCGCCTCCTCTCCTCTCGTTTTTCCAAGTATCGTAAGAAAGCTCCAATTCGCTTGGTAGATCGTTTTCTGGAGTTCCTCCCGCAACCCCGCCTCACGCGTATCCGGATGCATTGTCTCGACGAGGTAGTCCACTTTTCTGAAAAAATAGGCACTATACCGGGAGCGCATGAGCTGCTCAGCGGTCTTCGGCTTCGCTTTTCCAAAGTGGTAGGGACGGCAACAAATCCCGTAGTTGAGCTGACTCTTGCAAGGGCACAGGGAAATCTCTCTCTCGGTCGGAATTCGCTCTTTGTTTTCGTCCATTAAGCCTCAATGCTCCTATTATCACTAGAAGACTCAAATTTATTCGCTTTCTTTTTTTTGAAGCGGAATGGCTATTCCTCTAGTGGGAGACGATAGCAAGCGGCCTCCAAATGGTTCCGGACTAGCAAATAGGGACCGACTAAAGCGGGAGGATTCCAGCTCTTTCCCTCCAGAGCAGGAAACGTCCCCAAAACGACAGGTCCCTCCGGGTCCGGCTCAAGCAACACCGCTTCGCCATTCTCCGCCAGCAGCAGCAGCCAATCGTCACCCAGCAGCAGCTGGCCATGACCATAGCGTCCCTTTTTCCAGCTTCTCCGTCCCGTCTCAGCGTCGATGCAGGTGAGCATCCCGTCGTCCAGCCCATACAAGTATCCGTCCTTGAATACGAAATTGTTGAACTTCGACTTGAGATGCAGGCTTCGCCATTCTTCTTCCGCCACAAATCCGACAGGGGTATTTAAAACCTGAAACAGAGACGCTCCCGCCCCGTATCCACTCGATATGACAAACCGGTTTCCGGGAAGGGCGACAGGAACTGAGACTCGCGGAGTACCCGTAGACCGAGTCCAGGGAAACTCCCAAAGAACGGTCCCATCCTCAACACTGTGTGCCGCTACCCCGCTTTTGTTGAAAATAAGAACCTGCGGCTGACCATGGACTTCATGGACCACCGGTGAACTCCAGTGAGCTCGGTCGTCTCCACCCCGCCAAACCAGTTCACCCGATATCTTGTCGTACGCTACAAGGGAGTTCCCCTCCTTTCCCCCTGCACTCAGTATGACCTGCCTCTCCAAGACCAAGGGGGATCCCGCCACACCCCATTCCGGAAGCGGCGCCCCGTGATTCTCCAGCAGATTAAAAGCGCACTTGAGCTCTCCCGTCTCCAAACTACGACAGGCAAAGTACCCAGTCGCCCCAATCGTATAGACCTGATCCCCATCGATCGTAGGAGTGGCCCGAGGCCCTACTCCGCCCAGAGGGTTCTCATATCGGGCTTGATTCCGTTTTTGCCAAACCAGTTTGCCAGTCCCCAGATCATAGCAAGAAACCAACTCCTCCTCTCCCGCTTGCTCCTGCGTAATCGCTTTCCCATGAGCAACTGCGAATCCGGACCACGCTTCTCCGACCGGCATTTTCCACAGAAGTCGGGGTGGCGTTTCCGACCAGTCCTTTCCTAGTCTAATCCCCGGAATCGTAGCATTACGTTTCGGCCCTAGAAACTGGTTGAAGCTACCCCGAGCAATGGTTTCCGATCCTTCAGCCCCCTCCGATTTCGCTACTGCCGTTTTCGTCCAACGCCATGTAAAAATCGGGACGAGATCACCCGACACACCCCCAAACCGAAACAATAACACAAAAATCGAACCAAAAAGGGCGACAGCTCCTAAGAAACCCAGCCGAGTTCTGGCCGCTAGGCGGGAGAACGCGAGAAGCCACAGTACGGAAAGGCTCACCGCACCAAGAGCAATTCCAATAAGCTTCATGACGAGCGCCTGGCGAATCTGACTATCCGCGTCGTGCAACCCGAAAAACAGCCCTATCGTCGCGATTGCCAGAAACCAAATCGCAACCAATGGCCACCAGCGTATACCCTGCCTGCTCGAGTCCGTCATCCATCACCTGTATGTGACTTAGCCCCAACGGAGCAAGCTCCAACCACTCGGGACCGGCAACCCAGCTGACTCGTTTGGCTCCGCCTTTCCCATAGCGTGACCAAAAACACAGTCCGCGTTTTGTAACCTGTTTGTAACTACGTTTCAATAAAGTAACAATTGACGAATTGAATATCTCAATGAGAGGTGAATCGTAGGCGTCCAATCAGTGCTCGTTCATCTTCTAGGAACGACGCTAACCATCTCAGTAATACATTCACCAATACTCAAAGATGAAACTTAGATCTAAACTCATATCCTCAATACTCGCCACAGTCGCGATCCTAACCTGTGCGTTGCTCTGGCTAGGCACTAGCAAGCCACCTAGAAACGAGGCCAAGGCGAAGCAGATTCAGAAAAGTATTAATCAGTTCCATAAATTCGTAGCTGGCAAGCAGAAGCTTC
>JAUHWE010000342.1 GCA_030424825.1 Verrucomicrobiia bacterium | reverse complement strand
TCACGCAGGCATCCTCAAGCTCGTGCCCAACGTCGAATGGCTGCCCGAAGAGCCGCTACCGGATCCCAACGAAGTCGACTGGGATCGCTGGCTCGGTCCTGCCCCCTGGCGCCCGTATAACAAAAAATACGTACAAGGTCGCTGGCGCGGGCACTACGACTTCCACGGCGGTGCAGGTCTGCCCGAATGGGGATCCCACACCATCGACCTCTGCCAATGGGCCGCCGATGCTGACGGTACCGTGCCAGTAGAATATGAATACGAGGGCGACAATATCATCGGAAAATACAAGGACGGCAAGAAGCTGGTGCTTCGATTGTCAGGATTCAAAGGCGAAGGTGATTGGAAGGTCGAAGGAACCTGCCCCGTAAAATTTGAAGGAGACGAAGGCTGGGTCGAGGCCGGAGACGACAAGAGCATTGTCACCAGCTCCAAGAATCTTCTGGAGGGCAAACCTACGGAATCGCTTAGCGGCACAGATCCCATAAAGCATGTTCGCGATTTTCTCGATTGTGTAAAATCGAGAGGAAAACCAGCCGCCAATGCGGACAATACCCGTTATGGACACATTGCCTGCCACGTTGCCGCTATCGGTTGGCAGCTAGGCCGCAAGGTCCGCTTCGACCCAAAAACAGAAACGTTTATTGGCGACGAAGAAGCAAATCGGATGTGCAGCCGATCCCGTCGCGACCCTTGGCATGCTTAAGATCCAACCTTATTGAAACAAATGAAATCCATTCACCTTCTACTGGCCCCAATCCTTGCTTTTGGCACGATCAGCGTAATCCAAGCGGCGGAATGGAACGAATCAAAAGCGCTAGCCGTACTCGCATCCGACACTCAAGAAAAAGCCCGTGCGTGCCAGGCACTGGCTGTAGTAGGCGGTCCGGAATCCGTTCCGGTTCTGGCGAGTCTTTTGAGCGACCCGCAACTGGCAGCCTACGCCCGGACTGCTCTCGAAGTGATCGATCACTCTTCCGCCGGTGAGGCACTCCTCAATGTCGTCCCCAATCTTCAAGGACGTTTGCTCGTCGGAGTGATTACGTCTCTCGGAGAACGCGGGGACGACACTGCGATTCCTGCTCTTCAGCAACTCGCGGCCAGTGACGACTTAAGCGTCGCTCGGTCAGCGATTTCCGCCCTCGGGAGAATCGGCACGACCGAGGCGCTTACTACCGTCACAGCAGCGCTTAAAACCGGTCCAGAGTCGGTTCGTATCTCTGCGGCTCACGCCGCCATGGCAGCTGCTGACCAGATGATCCAGAACGGAAAGAGAAATCCAGCAGGTCCTCTTCTTGACTCGATTCAATCCGCTGTCATTCCAGACTACATAAAAAAGGCAGCTGCCTCCTTATCCGAAAAATAATATCCATAGTATGAAATTAAAAAACTCCGCCATTCTCACACTTTGCCTCGTCTTGCTTTCAGCTTGCACCCAGAAAAATGATCCTGAAGGCTGGATTGATCTTTCAGGGAGTTTCGATCAGTGGAATCAAGTCGGTGACGGCAATTGGCGAATCGAGGGAGACGAGTTCGTGGCTGATTCCGGAACCGGCCAGCTCGTAACGAAACAAAGCTTCACCAACTTTCAGATTCAGCTCGAATTCTGGACCGACGCTGGAGCCAACAGTGGAGTCTTTATTCGCGCTTCCGATCCTCAAGACATCACGGACAAGAACGCCTACGAAGTAAATATTTTCGATACGCGTCCCGACCAGACTTACCGCACTGGGGGTGTCGTCAATCACGCGGCGCCGTCAGAAATAATCAATACGCCGAATCAGTGGAATACCTACGACATCACTGCGAACGGAAGCGACTTCAAGGTCATATTGAACGGTGTGACCACCGCTGAGTTCACCGATTACACTCATACCAGTGGACCTTTCACGCTCCAATGTGCCGGAGGCAAACTCAGGTTCCGGAATGTGCGTGTTCGGGAACTCTAGGAGAGCTTCCACACGACTAGATTGAATTTTCACTTGTAGGGGCGTCGCTTGCGACGACCGCAGTGCAAGTATACCTTCTTGTGCGGTCGTCGAAAGCGACGCCCCTACCTTTTTCCTAAGGCTCTCAATGCGTAGGGCCTGCGCTCGCGCAGTGCCGCGTCATACGATCCGCTCATTTCCTCTTGCAATGCGGCGTAGCGCGAGCGCTAACTCTACCCTCGAAAAGTGAAGTTGTTTTCCAGCTCAATACCGTTGACGGTTCTCTTCTCGAGGTCTTTATGAATTGGGTCCGCAACCGGATTTAGCCCTTTCATTGCCCCATGGAAAACCGCAGCCCTGAATCAAGCTCCATTCCGAATACATTTTTTCAATACATAAAGTCGTTCGGCCCAGGGATCATCGTTGTCCTTACCTGGCTAGGAGCGGGAGATATCGTCGAGATCGGAGTAGCCGGAGGGAATTTCGGCTACGCCCTCATGTGGGTGATCGTCCTAGCCATCGTTGTCCGATATCTTTTCGTTTCACTGATCGCCAAGTACCAACTCTGCAATCAGCACGGGGAAGGCGTTTTAGACGGTCTCGCACGATTGCACATCGCTTTCCCCATTTTGCTATTTGCCGCAGCCATAGTGATGGGTCATATCTACGGTGGCTATATGACGGTTGGCGTGGGTGAAGCGTGCACCAATTTAACAGGGATAGGATCGCCATTTACATGGTCACTCCTATGGAATGGAATCGCCGTCGCCATTGTTCTGAAACCCGTCTTCCAACGCATCGAATGGCTTTTCAAAGCATTACTTCTATTGCTATCCGTATCCTTCCTCGGAACCGCGCTATGGGTTGGACCCAATCCGCAAGGAATCCTGCAAGGCACAATCGCCTTCAAGCTTCCTCCCCAGTCCGGCCCTTATGATTCACTGCTAATCGCAATTGGAATGGTTGGTGCCGTTGGTGGGTCGCTAATGAATCTTGTGTATCCATATTTTTTGGAAAACAAAGGTTGGAACCGTCCCGAGCATCGCCGTGTACAAACCTATGATTTCCTTTTGGCGATCATCGTCATGATTGTCCTGAACCTATCGATCTGGACATTGGGAGCCGAGATACTCCATCCTAGAGGCCTCTCAATCAGTCAGCTTGACGATCTTCCACGGCTCTTAAGCGAGGTCCTGGGAAGTGGCGGGCGGACGCTCTTTTATCTAGGAATATTCGCAGCCATCTATTCTTCACTGATCGGACACGCGTTAGGATTGGGATACCTGGGCAGCCACGCCTACCAGCGCTGGACCAAAGGGATTGGCAATGACATTGGCGACTATCGTAATCACTGGTGGTACCGAGCAATTGCGGTTTGGATACTCGTCTCTCCCATCATATGGACCGCGCCTAGTATGCCGGGGTTCGTTTACCTTACTTTGCTTTCCAACAGCGCGCAGGTCGTAATGGTTCCTCTTCTTGCCGGTGGGCTTTGGTGGATTACTGCCAGCGGCAAATACATTGGCGAACAATACAAGAACCGATGGTGGGAAAACCTCGTAATGGGCATCCTCTTCATCCTGGCTTTGTGGGGCGCTTTCGGCGCAGTGAAATCGGTCTATCAGATGGTCGCGACTTAAAGCGACCTCTCCTTTTCAGCTGAGGTCCATAAAGACAACCCGTTCACTGATCAGCTGAATACCACTCAATTTGAGGCATGCCGCTGGCTGGAGGCGGAGGCCAGTGAGCACCCCGCATACTGGTTAAGCTACGATTGGGACCCGGTTTGAATGCTTGATCCGGAACCCCCACTAACACTCCCTCTTCTATCCAGGCTTCGTCTTCACCATACAATTGGCTTATCAGTAGATCGGTGAGTTTCTCGAGAATATCAAAGTGCTCGATTGACTCCGAAAGGTCGACCATTTCGTTGGGATCCTCCTTCAAGTCAAACAACAGTTTTCGGTTCCCAGTGCCGTAGTAAATCAACTTGTAGCGTCCATCGTGTATCATACGCGTCGCCCGAAGTCCTTCGTCCACTTCTCCGTAGAAAAACTCTCTCTTCTCATCTCCCACCATTGAAATTCCATCCACAGTATCAGGAATATCTATACCGGCTAAATCGAGAAGCGTTGGCATGACATCCTGCCATCCCACGAGTCGATCATCTGTACGGTGGTGTCCGACTCGTTCGTCGCCCTTAACTCCCATCAGAAGCATCGGAATGTTGGCCGAACTCTCGTAAAAAGATCTCTTCGCCCACATATTGTGGTTTCCGAGCATGTCTCCATGGTCGGACGTGAAACAGATGATCGTGTTATCCAAGAGCCCTTCCTCCCGGAGGGTGCCAATAACCACTCTCAATTGGTGGTCGATCTGGGTGCAAAGGGCATAGAACGCTAACCGGGCGCCACGAATCTGTTCATTCGTAAACTTGCTCCCTCGATCGAAGTCAACCTGCAGACTGAAGCAAGGATCACTCGCCCCCGTCCACGTTCCCACAAAAGGCAAATCAATCTCAACACCCATGTCGCGGTAGAGATCCAAATAGCTCTGCATCGGCAGAAGCGGTGGATGCGGGTGACGGAAGGACAAATACCAGAATGCCGGCTTCTCTGTATCCCTCCGCTTGATAACACGACACATTTGGTTCGCAGCCCAATTCGTAGCGTGCGTTTCCTCGGGTAAGAACCAGGGACGATAACTGTACTCGTTGTTGCTCATCCCATGCTCATAAAATCGACCCGCATAGCCCTGGTCGCCAAGATACAATTCGTAATCATCCACGATACCGTAAATCTGCCTTCCTTCCTCATCCAGGATGACATCATCGAAACCGATTCGATTGCGCTGAGGGTATACGTGCAACTTCCCTACGGCGTAGGCTTGATAGCCAGCTTGTCTAAAAGTCTCGGCCATCGTCGGCAGATCGGGCATAGGCAACGTTTCCTGAAAAACCCGATCCCCATGCGTCCGAGGGGTCGTTCCGGTCATCAGGGTTCGCCTCGCTGGTATACAAACCGGGCATTCCGCATAAGTATTGGTAAAACGAGTACCATTGGCGGCCAACTGATCCAGTGTCGGCGTTTGAATCGCCGGGTGGCCGGCGCAACCTAACAAGGATGCGGGCCAATGATCGGTTGAGATGAGGAGAACGTTGGGTTTTTCAGCCATAAGAGATACAGCAACACAATGCGACACCTGACGGCCCCCTGTCAAATCACAGACCCACTAAGCCGCAGAAAATGAAGCACCGTAGATACTCATTGAGCAGGAGTGGCTTTACACCGCGATTAATTCAAGGCTTTGCTTACGCGGCCTAGCGCAAGTGCTAGCCCTACGGAGAGGCGAATCCCCCAGAAAATGAATCTACTCGTGCCTCAAGGCATCAATTGGATCGAGCTCGGCTGCTTTTTTCGCCGGATACAATCCAAAGAAAATACCGATTACCGCGGATACGGCGAGCGAAAGCAGAATGATATCTGTGCGGATAACCGTCGTCATTCCCCGAAATTCGGAAAGCGCTTCGCAAACCCCGAAGGATAGAACGATACCGGTAATTCCTCCAACCAAACTTAAGACCACTGCTTCGATGAGAAACTGCATCATTACATCAAAGCCTCGAGCGCCAACGGCTACTCTAATGCCTATCTCCCTTGTCCGTTCTGTTACCGAAACGAGCATGATATTCATCACCCCCACTCCTCCAACGACGAGAGAAATCGCGGCGATCCAGGCAA